>CAZBUC010000277.1:0-3440 GCA_964494965.1 uncultured Maribrevibacterium sp. | reverse complement strand
GATGGTGGCTCGGTGTTGCAGATGGGAGGTCGGTTGGCGCTGCTGCCGTGGCCGACTTCAAGATGAAGACCGCCTGTGATCAGAAGATGAAAAAGCAATCCGACACAGATGAAGTCACCCTGACGCTCGTTAAAAACCCAGACATCATCGCCACACTTGCCCAACAAAAACGCGCCAAAACCCTGGTTGGCTTTGCGGCAGAAACGCAAAACGTGATCGAATACGCAAAAAGCAAACTCGAACGAAAAGGCTTGGACATCATCATCGCGAACGACGTGTCACGCGCGGATATTGGTTTTAACCAAGACGACAACCAAGTCACAGTCATCACCAAAGACCAAACGTGGTCACCGGACAAAACCACAAAAAATGCGCTTGCAGGACAACTCGTTGAATTTATTCAACAACAGACCCAATCCTAGCCTGAAATAGTATTTATCAATTAAAAGAAAATGAGACAGTCACCATGAAACAAGCAATTCAATTAAAAATCCTTAGCGACAAAATCGGTAAAGAGATTCCTCTGCCAACCTACGCTACCGAAGGTTCTGCTGGCCTAGATTTACGCGCTTGCCTTGACCAAGCAATCGACCTAGCACCAGGCGAAACAAGGCTACTACCGACTGGGTTGTCTATTTACATCCAAG
Organism: uncultured Maribrevibacterium sp.; assembly: GCA_964494965.1. Taxonomy (GTDB): domain Bacteria; phylum Pseudomonadota; class Gammaproteobacteria; order Pseudomonadales; family Marinomonadaceae; genus Marinomonas. Next base: position 2,793 of record CAZBUC010000277.1, on the reverse strand, counting down.
ACCCAAACCTAGCCGCCACCATATTGCCACGTTCTGGGCTAGGGCATAAGCATGGCATTGTTTTGGGCAATTTGGTGGGGTTGATCGATTCAGATTACCAAGGCGAACTCATGGTGTCTTGCTGGAACCGTGGCAACACCACCTTCACGATCGAACCAGGTGAACGTGTTGCGCAGCTGGTTTTATTACCGGTTGTTCAAGCTGAATTTAATATCGTGACCGAATTCGAAAGCACCGAACGCGGTGAAGGCGGCTTTGGTCATACAGGCACAAAGTAAACAAGGCTAAATACACAAGACCCGCACTCAAAAGGTGAGAATATTTCACCTTTTGAGTGCGGGTAAGTCGATTCACTCAACCATCCCTCGGGCCAAAAAAGAAAATTACTTTCATAAGCCCATACTTGGTAATTTTCATACAATTTTCTATAGTTAATCCGCTCGTATCACGTTATTATTTTACGTCTAAGTGGTCACTTACACTCGTTGTCAGCCTTGGCTGTCATCGTTTTGCCACAGCAAGTTGATAAACTAATCGCCTATACACTATGAAAACCCTCGATTAGTTTGCATTCGTTCCACACAACCCTTTTTTTCAGGAGTATGTAATCCGTGGCTTTTTCTCGTGAATCTGCTTTAGACGTCGCTAAGGTTTTAAGCGAATCGCTTCCTTATATTCAGCGCTTTGCTGGTAAGACATTGGTTATTAAGTACGGTGGCAACGCCATGACCGACGAAACCCTACAAGCTGGGTTTGCACGAGACATCGTTTTAATGAAAGCCATTGGAATCAACCCTATCGTGGTTCATGGTGGCGGCCCACAAATTGGCGACATGCTCACGAAATTAAACATAGAATCCAAATTCATCAATGGGATGCGCGTCACTGACACAGCCACCATGGATGTGGTTGAGATGGTACTCGGTGGCCAAGTAAACAAAGAAATCGTTAACTTAATTTGTGAAGCGGGTGGCAAGGCCATTGGTATCACAGGTAAAGACAGCCGTTTTATCAAAGCGAAGAAGCTCTTTGTCAAACACCAAGCGGAAGGCATGAGCACACCAGAACAAGTGGATATTGGCCACGTTGGCGAAGTCGCCAGTGTCGACACCAGCTTCCTAAAATTCTTTGAAAACAGCGATCTGATTCCGGTTATCGCGCCGATTGGTGTGGACGATCAAGGCAACTCATACAATATTAATGCCGACCTTGTGGCAGGCAAAGTTGCCGAAGCCGTTGGCGCAGAAAAGCTTATGCTGCTCACCAATATTTCTGGCGTGCAAGACAAGCAAGGCAACGTACTGACTGGGCTAACAACGGCTCAAGTGGATGCACTGATTGCAGACGGCACCATTTACGGTGGCATGTTACCTAAGATTAGCTGCGCACTGTCTGCCGTCAATGCGGGTGTCACCAGCGCTCACATTATTGATGGCCGCGTACCGCACGCGACCTTGCTAGAAATATTTACCGACACAGGCGTCGGTACTCTTATTTCCAACACCAAACAGGCTGAATAAATGCTTTATTCTTATTAGTAAGATAAAGAAAGACTGGATAGAAACTGGATACGACCAATGAGCAACAAGAAAAACGATCGTCGCACAGAAATATTGCAGGCACTGGCACAAATGCTAGAAAGTAGCCCAGGAGCGCGCATCACCACCGCTGCGCTCGCCAAGCAAGTCGGCGTATCGGAAGCGGCGCTATACCGCCATTTTCCTAGTAAAGCGAAAATGTTCGAAGGGCTCATTGAATTTATTGAAGAAACGCTTTTTACGCGTATCAATCGTATTATCCAAGAAGAAAGCAACGTCATCGGTCGTATCGAGATGATAACTACCCTGGTGTTGGGGTTTGCGGAAAATAACCCAGGCATGTGCCGATTATTAACCGCTGACGCGCTCGCGGGAGAAACGGATCGCCTGCGTATGCGAATTACACAAGTGTTTGACCGTATTGAAACCCAGTTGAAACAGGTTATGCGTGAAGCTGACCTAAAACAGGGATTACGACCTGCGATGGGCGTGGCCCCTTGCGCCAATTTTTTAATCGCGATTATCGAAGGAAAGATTCGCCATTATGTGCGCAGCGAATTTAAAGTAAAACCCATGGAGATTTGGCCCGAGCAATGGAGCGTTTTGGCACAAAACTTGATGTTAAATCGTTAAGGTTTGAGGCGAACCCCAAACCTTAACCACATTAAACGAAACAAAAAAGAGCAAAACGAGAACGAATTAGATACCGTACTCAAGACGATAGGCTTTCACCGCATCAAGGTGCTTCGCAAATTCAGGCGAATCCTGTTCTGCTAAGTAAGTCATGATGTCATTGAGAGAAACGATACTGATCACAGGCATACCGAAGTCACGTTCGACTTCCTGAATCGCAGACAAAGTGCCCTGACCCCGTTCTTGACGGTCCAGAGCAATAAGTACACCGGCAGGATGTGCATCGGCGTCTTGTATAATGGCCATCACTTCTCGGATGGCCGTACCAGCGGTGATAACGTCATCAATGATCATGACGCTACCTGCCAGCGGGGCACCGACAAGAGAACCGCCTTCACCGTGAGTTTTTGCTTCTTTACGGTTGAAAACGTATGGTGTGTCTACATTATGATGGTCATACAAAGCCACAGCGGTTGTGGTTGCTAAAGGAATGCCTTTATAAGCAGGACCAAATAGAACATCAAATGGAACATTTGCTTCCATTAGAGAGGCCGCGTAGAAGCGTCCTAACTTTGCTAATGCTTCGCCAGAGCTAAATAGGCCCGCATTAAAAAAGTAAGGG
>CAZBUC010000276.1:0-3468 GCA_964494965.1 uncultured Maribrevibacterium sp. | reverse complement strand
TCAGCTCCGAGCGGGCATCACCTGCTGTCTCTAGGTCGTCATAAGACGATTCTGATCGAAAAACACGCCATTGTCCGGAATACTTGGTTGCTGATGGTATTGTCTTGCGCTTGTATCGCAACCCTGGCCATTGGCACCATGCCAATATCGCCCAAAGAAGTCATTGCGGTATTATTGGGTCACGGCAATACTATGAGCCAGTTCATCGTGCAAGATTTACGTTTGCCACGTCTACTGGCCGCGCTTTTTACGGGGGCCGCATTTAGTTTGGCTGGATGTTTAATGCAAACGATGGCTCGTAATCGGCTCGCGACACCGGGCATTATTGGCATAGATAACGCTGCCATGGCTTTTGCCGTCTCTTCCGTGGTTGGGATGGGCATTTCTTTAGCCCCCTCCGCTATGGCACTAGCGGGCGCCGCCACAGCAACAGCACTGGCGTTTGGCCTAGCCGGTGGCAGCGGCACACGGGGCTATCGCTTTATTGTGGCCGGCATCGGCATTGGCGCCATTGCTGGCGCGGTAACACAATTACTACTAAGCCAAGTCAGTATTGATGTGGCCAACAGTGCCTACCCTTGGACCGTTGGTAGCCTAAGTGCTCGAGACCCTTTCATGGTAAATCTTTTGGGAGCTGGTATCGCACTTTGTCTTATCGCTTGCCTGCTATTTTCCACTCAATTCGCCTTAATGCCCTTTTCAGATCAAGTGATTACAGGGCTAGGAGCGAACATAAAACACATAAGAATATTGGCTTTGGTCTTGTGCGTAACGCTCACAGGATTGGCTGTTGCCGTGGCGGGACCCGTTGGTCTAGTCGCCCTGGTCGGACCTGAAATTGCCCGTGTGCTGGCACGTTATCGAGGCATTCCGCTAATCAGCTCTGCACTAACGGGTGCCCTAGTGATGGTTTTAGCCGATTTGTTTGGCCGCACGATTTTATCCCCAATTGAGCTGCCAGTCGGTATTGTCACTGCCGTCGTTGGTGGCCCTTATTTAATTTGGATATTGATTCGACGCACCTCAAGGACTTCCCTATGACCGTCACGTCTCTGCATCAGCAGACTTCAACACACATCATGAAATCTCGTCTTAGCGCCGACAATCTGACGTTAAAACATGGCAAGGTCAGTATTATTGAGCACTTAACTGTCAGCTTACCAGAAGGCAAAGTAACGGCCATTGTCGGACCAAATGGCTGCGGCAAGTCCACCTTATTGAATGGTCTATCACGTGTACACTCACCCAGCACAGGTGCGGTACTGCTCGATGGCAAAGACATTCATTCATTGCCATCCAAAGAAGTTGCCAGACGTCTTGCTTTACTACCGCAAGACACGCTCGCGCCTGATGGCATTACCATTGAAGAGCTTATTCGCTTTGGTCGCCACCCTCACCAAAGCCTCTTAAAACAGTGGGCCATGGACGATCAAGAAGCCATTCAATACGCATTAAATGCAGCGGACTTGATTGGATTAAAAGACCGACTACTAGACACTTTATCAGGGGGACAACGACAACGTGCTTGGATCGCCATGTCGATTGCCCAAGAAACTCCTTTGCTGTTACTGGATGAGCCTACATCCGCATTGGACTTAGGTCATCAAATTGAAGTTTTTGAATTGATTAGAGACCTATCGAGACAAGGCAAAACACTCGCCATGGTGGTTCATGACCTACCCAGTGCTTGTCGATATTCTGATCATATTATTGCAATGAAGAAAGGTGAGATCATCACCCAAGGCAGCCCTAAAGACGTGATGACAAAAGAGTTAGTACGTGAATTGTATGGCGTTGAGTGCGACCTGATACCAGATCCTATGACAGGCAGCCCCATTCTTATCAATATGAAGCGAGTCAGGAACTAAATCAGCCAGAAAACAGGTCTGATCTGGTGAGATATAGCCGGATCAGATCTGCTTATTTTGTGGCTACAAACGCAACCCGATCGGCAAACTCTCCCCAACTAATGCATTAAGCTCGTCACTATTAATCTCAATTTGACTCTCTAAGCGCTCCAGCCATTGAGCTGGACATTTGTCTTTTTTGAGCTTATTAGCCACTTTCTTGCGCAAAGCAACGAGTTTATCAGATTCACCGACACTGACTTGACTCATCAAAACCGCCGCTAAGCCTGCTTGTTTTCGTTTTTTCCAGTCTTCTTTAAGCACCGTCTCTAAAATTGGAAACAAACTGTCTTCTGCAATGCGTTGTTCTTGCTTACCGCAAAGAAGGTGTCGGGAAGCAATTCGCCCTATCGTCCACCACGCCGTATCCGGCTCAGAGGTTTTCTGTAAACGCTTCAGTAGCCAATCGATCGTGGTGACTTTGTCATCGTTTGATAACCCCTCCAACGCCCCCACCAAGCGAATCAAATCATCGCTGGACTTGGTTGTTAGGTCTTTCATTTTATCCCGTGAACGCTGTCCTGTGGGCGAATAATATTGGCTAAATTGTTTGAACAAAAGGGTCTGTTGTTCCAAGGTTAACCCACCCGCAATGCGACGATATAAGGTCCAATATTGTCCCCACACTGGCGCCGTATCGAACTGAGTTCCCGCTTTAGTGGCGTTCACTACTTGCTGTACACGAGCCAAATCATCCGCTGCACCAAAACCGGGACGCAAACAATAGCCCATTAACTGCAACCACTGGCGCTCATGTTGCGCGCTTTTCGTTCGACCCGATTTTACACTCAGAAGTTTATCCACTAGGCGACGTGACGTAACCAAGTTCCAGTCGTCTCGATTGCCCAATAATTGATCCAAATCTTGCTTCAGAGATTTCACTAAGTCCGGGTGTTGTTTTTGACCCGCGCTCGAAAAGCATTTCGTTAAATGCTCTTCAGCCTGCCCCATATTGGCATGCAGTAAACCCCTTTCATCCGCTTGCTCAGAATCTTGAGGGGAACTGGCACGAGCTGAAAAATCCAAGCGCCATTGATCTTTCTGGTTATTGGCGTTTAACATCACTTGCAAAACACCGACTTCGGTCATTTGCACTGACAAGACCACCGACATTTCTTGCGAATCGCTGGTGCCATCCAATTCTGTCATCAAAGTAGAGATATAATGCAATCCCTCTTGATTACGTACTTTGCCAATGACACAGTCAAGATGATCGTCAGAGCGATACAAAGGGAATTGCACTTGTTGACCAAGCGTGACAAAGAACTCTTGCTCTAAACGAATGACTTCGCCTTTTAACGTACCCTTTGGCAAAATGCCGACGAATTGATCCTCGCCAACTTGCAGATACAAACTGTGTGCAACACCGCTTTCAATACGCGTACTGTCACCCGCCAAGGCATTCAAATACATGGCCGCCCCTTTGGCCACCGCGTCGTTAGGCTCATCCGCGCTACAAGCAAGAATTGGCTCGGCAGACCAAGCATTAAGCTGTTCTAACAAACGCGCTTTTAACACAGGGCTGTTAAATAAGCCGCCGTTAAATAAAACGGCATCTGGC
>CAZBUC010000275.1:0-3468 GCA_964494965.1 uncultured Maribrevibacterium sp. | reverse complement strand
TTGTCTTTGAATACGAAATCCCCAGCGGGTGGCATGGCTTCGATTTCATCGCCCACGTTTAGGTGATCGTGCAGGTAATTCGACATAACGCCCTTGATATCGCCTGCACCTTCACGTTTGACGCTGATGCGATAGTGTTTGCCATTTGGCGTGGTGGACAACGAGTATTGACGTATCTCATCGAACTCATTGCCTTTTGGGTGTAACTTAACGCCCAGATATTGGCCGGGTTGGTAGCCGATTACCGCGCCACCATCGACAGGCTCAAACACAAAGCTGGTGACCAAATCGGATTCTGGTGTTTTGGAGGCAACACGGAAGCGACGAAAATCTTTCCAACCGCCCTGTTGCGCGGCACGTTCGGCATACAGATCACCTTCGACTTTGATAAAGATATCCGCTAGTTGTCCATAAGCCGCTACCCAAGCTTCTTCTACGTCTTGGGTAAAAGCATCTGGGGCGAGTTCACGTAAGGTTTCAATGAGGTGGTGGCCAACAATGTCGTATTGATCTGGTTGGATATTAAAGCTGGTGTGTTTATGGGCAATGCGCATCACAGCGCCAGTTAATACCTCGAGGTTATCGATGTGTGTTGCGTATGCAGCGATGGCATTGAACAAAGCCGCAGGCTGACCGCCCGTTCTTTGGTGAGTCATGTTAAACACGTGTTTTAGCTCCGGATTGTGAGCAAACATACGCTGATAAAAATGTTCGGTAATAGCCGGGCCAGCGGACGCTAATAAGGGAATCGTGGCTTTGACTGTGTCTATATGTTGTTGAGATAACATGCTTGTATCCTTTTGACCTAGGTGAATAAAATCGGGTTATCTTCTCTATAGCGAAGTCCGTGCCAACTTAAAATTTCTAATAAAATCAAATGTTTGGTTTTAATTCAATAATTTTAGAGTCAATAAGACTCGCTAATTAAAAAGTCTATATGATATCTTTGAGTCAAATTGACACGAATAATTATGCGTCCTATGAGTCGATCATCATGAATCAGGTTTCTAATAATGCTTTGTTGAGCTTTGCCCTCGACCTTGCCAGCGCCGTAACGCAACCTAATCGCTTTGAGCAATTGGTGTATGCGGTGCGGGCAACGATCAACTGCGATGCGGTAGTCTTGCTGTCTCACAGCAATGGCGTGCTCACGCCGCTGGCTCAGCGAGGTTTATCGGAAGACTTGATGGGACGTCGATTTGATATCGATGAACACCCACGCTTAAAAGCCATTAGTAGTGGTCATTATCCGGTTCGTTTTCCTGCTGACTCGCCTCTTCCCGACCCTTACGATGGCATGGTGTTAGGCCATGACGAGAATTTACCTGTGCATTCTTGTATGGGTGTGCCGCTGTATTTGGAAGGCAAATTGATTGGCGTGGTGACATTAGACAGCATCCTGCCGGGCGTGTTTGATAATATCGACGCCCGCGCGTTGGAAATCATCGGCACCATGGCGGCCATGACGCTGAATACCGCGATCTTAATGGAGCGTTTAGAAAATCAGTCGCAGCACGCCCAAAACGTATTAAAAGTCATCGCAGAGCAAAGCCATGAAATGATTGGTCAAAGCAAGGCCATGCAAGACCTCAAGCAGTCGATCAATCTGGTCGCACCGTCAGACTTTTCGATCTTGATCGAAGGGGAAACGGGGGTAGGTAAAGAGCTGGTGGCACGGATGTTACATGACAAATCAGCACGCTTTGATGCGCCTATGGTGTATGTGAATTGCGCGGCGATTCCTCATCATCTCATTGAAAGTGAGTTATTTGGTCATGTTAAAGGCGCTTTTACTGGTGCAGATCGGGATCGTCAGGGGAAATTCTTACTCGCGGATGGCGGCACTCTGTTTTTAGATGAAATCGGCGAACTGCCCTTAGAAGTACAAGGCACCTTGTTAAGAGCGATTCAAAACCAAGAAATCCAAGCCGTTGGTAAAGATCAAATTCGCAAGGTCAACGTGCGCATCATTGCGGCCACTAACCGACATTTAGAAACCGAAGTCGCAGAAAATCGCTTTCGTGCCGACTTATTCCATCGCCTTAGTGTTTTTCCGATCCAAGTCCCGCCGTTACGAGAACGACAAGGCGATGTGCCCTTATTGGCGGGATTTTTTGCTGAGCGCTTCCGTCGTAAATTAGGCCTGCAACAACTGACGTTATCTGCATCAGCTATCGACTTATTAGAGGCGTATCACTGGCCTGGAAATGTTCGAGAGCTAGAGCACGTCATTTCCCGTGCGGCACTTTTCTCTAAGGCAGAAAGCGCTAAATCAGACAATGCAACAGGGATTACCGTTATTTCATCGGCGCATTTAACAGGGTTACAGATCGACAATAGTATCCAAGAAAAGAGACAGAAAAACGAGCTAGCGCCGCCGCGCTTAGAAAAACACACACCAATCGATTTACGTTTAGAAACAGAGACTTATCAACGAGAGTTAATTTGCAAAGCATTAGAAGTCAATGGGGGCAACTGGACCAAAGCCGCTCAACAGCTGTCTATGGACCGCGCCAACCTAGCCCGCTTGGCGAAACGCTTAGGGATTATCGTTGCCAAAGAAGTACGCATTTAAAAACACCTGAATGAAGTTATTCAAAGCACAATGACATTCAAACGAGGTAGGCGATAGTTTCGAGGAAGAATGTCATTTGCTTTGATTACAAGTAGCGCTGGAAATAATTTACTGGTGCCTCGCCGCACTCACCTGCCGAATGCGTTGCCATCAGGTTACTCGATGTCTTGTTTATTTTCGTTAGGCTGGTTTTGTGCTTTTTTATCGGCTTTTTCTTGGTCCATTTTAATGGAGTTACGATATCCACCCAATGCCGCTAAAGCGCCTATGATTAAGCTCATATAAAATGGAATGGAAAACAATAAGGTGATACTGATAAAGACAAAGCCGACGGCTAAACCTTCAAGATAGGGCTTGAGTTGCTTTGGCATAAGGTTTCTCCACAAGATAAAAATTAACGCGAGTTTAGCAAAGTTTTACGATGATGTGCGCAGGATTGTGGAAAAAAGCATCACTTATCCCATATTAGAACGTTTGAATTTTATGAGGTTAAATCCGGTTATTTTTGTGGGTAAGTCCGCTTCAAACGAGAACCATACTTGATAATAGCTTAGTTTTGACCAATTACTGCACAAAATCAGTAAAAACTGCTTCTAAATGTGAATAACTGTTATTATTTTCCACAGTTCAAGGTGTTTCAGTTTTTTGATTTTGATTGATTTTTATCCACAAGTGAGTCCCGCGTGTCAAAGTTATCCCCCAAGGCCATTTTTAACTCGTATCGTACGAATGCTGTATTAAATCAAAAAATTTGGCATATGGCGTGGCCGCCGATGGTGGCCAACATCACCACACCCTTATTAGGCTTAGTGGACACAGCGGTGGTTGGGCATTTAGGAACCGCAACGCATTTGGCCGCGGTGGCGATTGGCGCGAGTATTTTTAGTTTTTTG
>CAZBUC010000274.1:0-3489 GCA_964494965.1 uncultured Maribrevibacterium sp. | reverse complement strand
ACGGCCAGATTGCCAGCCTCAACCAGGAAGTGGCCACCCGTGACGGCCAGATTGCCAGCCTCAACCAGGAAGTGGCCACCCGTGACGGCCAGATTGCATCTCTTCATAAAGACTTCTACATGATTAAACAATCCACCTCTTGGCGAGTGACCTCGCCAATCAGAGTTGCCAAGAACCTCATGAAGGCACCTAAGCGAACCGCATATCAAGTATTACGTTCGCTTTTTTGGCGACTACCAGCCAGCTTAAGACAAGGTTTACACGGCCCTAGACATTCGTTCGTTCGTTTTGTTCGCGGGCTGCCAACTTCACAAGCACCTTGCAAAGATAACTCTGCGCTTGCTGACATTTCATGGTCAGAATTTAGCAGTGAAATTCTTTCAAAGAGAGAGAAATACAAAGGCATTTTCGTTCAAGAACTTGTTATCGACTGGAACGTCCCTTTGTACCAGCGACCACAGCATATTGCTGCTGCACTAGGAAGGCTCGGGTACTTGGTTATCTACCGTACCGATAACTGGGCCGGCGACAACGTGGATGGCTTTCGAAAGGTTAAAGAAAACGTCTGGATCACTAATAGACATGAAGTCGAAGAGATTCATGATGTTGTTCGTTCCCTTTATTCAACAGCATATGCGCACACGCCGGAGTTAATTTTGAAAAATGGCAAGCGCGGAACTTTGATCTATGAATACATAGATCATGTTGATCCTGAAATAAGTGGTGATCAAGAGAATGTTAAGCGTTTACTCAATCTCCAGAACTTCGCATTCGAAGGTGGGGCTGACTTAATAGTGGCGTCAGCGACAAAACTATACAATGAGGCCGTCAATTCAGTAGGCAAGGACAAGGTTTTACTTGTTCCGAATGGTGTTGATACAGTTCATTATCGCAATCCGGCTCACAAGCGTACGACGTTACCAAACTCCCTCCTTGAGTTCAAGGCGAAGCACCAAAGTATCGTTGGTTACTTTGGGGCACTTGCGCCTTGGCTGTGGTACGAATGTATTCAAGAATTAGCTGCGGCCCGTCCGGAACTTGGTTTTGTATTTATTGGCCCAGACTATTATGGTGGAGCAGAAAAACTACCAAAACTTTCTAATGTCTTGTGCCTCGGAACTGTTGACTACAAGATACTTCCCGCTTACGCCCTTCAGTTTGATATCTGCTTTATTCCATTCAAGCCGGGTGATATTGCGAAAACGACGTCGCCATTGAAGCTTTTCGAGTACTTTGCTTTGGAAAAGCCAGTGGTCGTAACCGCAGACATGAACGAATGCACCGCCTATCCGGAAGTATTCAGAGGCGGATCAGCAGCCGAGCTCAGTGCGGCAATCGATCAGGCGATATTTGCGAAAAACATAGAGTCATTCACGACCCGACTCAGGGAGTTGGCTGATCAAAATGACTGGATTCAAAGAGCGCTCGCGTATCAAGCCGTGTTTCAGAATCTGAAATCTATGTCGCTCAGTGATATTCAGGAGATGATAGTTGGTTGTCATCGTTTAGATGGGGATGGAAAGACCTATTATGAAGATGCATACATGCCTCAAGAAGCTCTATACTGGCAACCCGTCCCCTCTTGGATTGATGCGCTAACCAATATAAATTCCGTCATCGATATTGGGTCTGCTTATGGAACGCTGCTTGCATATACGGCATTAAATAAAAAGTGCCAAGAGTTTCATGCCATTGATCCAATTGGATATATGTCTCGCACTCTTCGTGACCGGCTTGGAATCACGCTTCATAACTTGGATTTCGAAAGAGAGGATATCGTTTTTGACATTAAATTCGACTTGGTTATATTTACCGAGGTCATTGAGCATTTAAATTTTCATCCGTTGCCAACACTGCAAAAGCTAAAGCGTTTGATGAATCCAAATGGCCGCCTTATCCTAACGACACCCGATGCTTTGGAGTGGGGCGTAATTACTGATTTTTACCCGAGCCTTGAGGCTATTCCAAAATATGAAGGGCAAGATAAGCCTTGGATCGATGGCCATATTTGGCAATACACGAAAGAAGAACTTGATGACTTGCTGCTTAAAGCCGGTTTTTCTATCGAAAAGTTTGATTATTCTCCTGGTGTAGCTGCGAGGCATCTGTGTTACCAGCTGAATATACCCAATAGCGATTCGAGAGAGCTGACTGAATCCACAATTGCCGATTTGTCAAAGGTATTTCAAGTCAGTTTACCCTTCATTGAGCAGTACAAGAAAAATAATAGCCAGTTGAACTGGGGTGCTGGTTCGGCCGACAGTTTTCTTGATGGAATGAATAGTCTGTCGCGGATGTATGTTGAGTTCGCGATGAGTTGTGTGCTTCGTGGTCAATCGATGGCTACATTGATTGACGCCACTGGCTTGATCAGAAATAGACGTCGTTACCTTGATGTGGGTACAGGGTATGGTGGTTTTCCTGTTGCTTTTTCTCAGTTCGGTTTTTCAGAGGTAGTCGGTGTTGAGCTGCAGGATCATCTGGTTCAGTTGTCCATAGCCAATACAGTGACCCTGCCCAACGCAACTATTTTGAAGCGAAATATTGTTGAAGATAACATTGACGATTTGGGAACTTTTGATCTTATTACATGTAACGATGTAATTGAACATGTTTCAGATCCGGCAATCACGATTCAAAAGTTGACTTCAATGTTGAACCCGCAGGGCGTGTTGAGTTTAGAAATTCCAAATAAGGACTCTATTTCATTTGTTATTTCAGATGGGCATTTCCAAATTTTTGCCCTCACCTTGCTAGAAAGGGAAGATGCTGCGGATTACTTCTCTGAAGTGCTGAAAACATCTCCGAAAGAAAACTATTTCAAAGAAATGGGATATTCGTATGCGTTGGAATGGTATTGGGCGCAGTTGAATCAACACAGGGTAGCGCCCAAGCTTCTTGACACACACCAGGTGTGTAGCTTCAAGAACTTCCCCGTTCAACTCAAATTGCTTGAAGAGAAGTTTCAACAGTTTAAGAGGGAATCAAGATCAAAACTGTCATCTGCGGTTTTTGAGAACGTCGAGAGGTATGTAAGCGACTATATTGGGCAAGCCAAGAATGAATATGAATCGGCCAGGCAATCGCAGGATCAAAACCGCTTCGTAGATAAGTATCTGCGGACTTTCTGGACCATTGTCGGTATCAAAAACTGAATTAATGAACTGATATATGAATAACATTCTTTGCGTAATCGGTACCCGCCCCGAAGCCATCAAAATGGCGTCAGTCATTTTGGCACTAAAAAACGAGTCTTGGGCGAGTGTCCGTGTTCTTGCAACAGCTCAGCACCGGCACATGCTTGATCAGGTTAATGAGTTTTTTGACATCGATCCTGATATCGACTTGAACATCATGCGCACTAATCAGGCGCTCACAACTTTGACCGCCCGTTTAATGCTGGAGCTTGATGATGTTCTGCAAGCCGAGAAGCCGGATGCCGTATTGGTGCAAGGCGACACCACCACAGTCATGACGGTGGCCTTGGCG
>CAZBUC010000273.1:700-3512 GCA_964494965.1 uncultured Maribrevibacterium sp. | reverse complement strand
GTTATGATTCACAACAAGGTGCGAAGCAGGCGCAATTGGCGTTGCGCGAAAGTGGTGTGCCGATTTTCACCCAAGGTTCGTCCTTGGATCAAACGGCGCAAGAACTGAAAAACTTGTCATTGACCTTTGAAGGCTTGCGACCAGATACTCTGAACGAGATCAGCGAACGCTTAGCCAAGGCGAAACGCGTCACCTTGATTGGTTTTCGTAATGCGTATCCGTTGGCCTTGCATTTTCGTCAGCAGCTGCAACAAGTGCGTCATTCCGTTCGTTTGCTGCCGCAACCGGGTCAAACATTAGGGGAAGATCTACACGATATTCTCGATGATGAAGTGATTGTCTTATTGGGTTTTAGGCGCCGTACTCGTCAATTCAAAAAAATCGTTGAAGCCTTGCAAGGCCGAACCACGGTGTTGATTACCGACCCAACGGGACAGGTTTATAATCAACAAGTCTCTCATGTGCTGGTTTGTCACCTTGGCAACGAAAGTCCGTTCGACAGTTATGCTGCGCCGATGAGTCTAATCTCAATGTTGTGTAATCGCGTGTTTGGCTTTTTGGGGGATGCGGCCAGTCGTCAGACGCAGGCGATTTCGGTGTTGTATGAGGATTTGGATGAATTGGAGCCATAATTTTTTGAAAGAAACACCCCCGCATTGTTTGCGACAGGTTTGAGGAAAAAAGAGATTTATTTTTTGTTTCAGTTGACAGATTGATGAAACGATTGTTTCATATGTATTAATCAAGCGGAGGACATATGAAACATTTCATGGTAGACAATCCCTTTCTGACACTCTCCAACGCCGTCTGGAGTGAGTCTGCAGTCACTGATAATGCTTTATCGTTAAGCGGTTTACGTTTGGCGGTGAAAGACTTGTTTCATATGGCAGGGCTGCCAACTTCCGCAGGTAATCCGACTTGGCTTGCCACTCATCCGATTCCGACGAAAACGGCTTCTAGCGTTACCGCTTTACTGAATAACGGTGCTATTTTTTGCGGTAAAACCATAACGGACGAGTTGGCGTACAGCCTAAATGGTCAGAATATTCATTACGGAACACCCTCAAATCCGGTGACACCCGATCGTCTCCCAGGCGGGTCGTCATCGGGTTCGGCGGTGGCGGTGGCGTCAGGCCTTGCTGATATTGGTTTAGGCACAGACACCGGCGGTTCGATTCGTGTGCCCGCAAGCTACAACGGATTATTCGGATTACGCCCGACCCACGGGGTGATTCCTGTTGATAACATGGTCGCTTTAGCACCGTCTTTTGATACGGTGGGTTGGCTCACTAAGGATTTAAACACGTTAGAGAAAACAGCTAGCGTTTTGCTTAAAAACAAACCGACGAAAGAATTTAATAACATCTTGATTGCTAAGAATTTAATCGATCAAGTTGAGCACGTTAAAGAGCTAAATATTCAGCTGCAAACGTGGCGTGAACAAAAGCGTTTCCCCAAAGAATCTTCCATCGTAATCGACACCAAAGCGTGGAAAACCAGTGAGACATTTCGTACTTTACAAGGTGCGGAAATTTGGCAGGAACATGGTGATTGGGTCAATGAAGTTGCCGGTTTAGACAAAGACCGCGCGGTTTTTGCCCCCGATATTCAATTACGCTTTGACTGGTGCAAAACTCTGTCCTCAGCTGATGTTGCTGCTGCGAAACAACAAAGACAGCGTTTCACAGATTGGCTCGAAAATGAAATCGAAGGGTCGGTGCTTATTATCCCGACCACACCCGGCTTAGCGCCATTATTTGATGCGCCAGATGATGAACTCGCCGCTTATCGAAATCAGTTAATGGACATTACCGCCATTGCAGGATTGGCTGGATTGCCACAGCTGCATTTGCCCGTTTGTACTCTAGACGGCGCGCCATGCGGCTTGTCTTTAATCGGCTCAAAAGGCTCCGATTTAACGCTCATTCGCTTTGCGAAAACCTTATTATACTAGGACATCACGAACCTATTGGAGCAAGAATAATATGAATAAAAATAACATTGCTTTTACGGCCCCGCATTTTAAAGCGACGGAAGCGGGGCAAAAAATCCTAGAGCAAGGCGGTACGGCAATAGAAGCCATGGTCGCTGCTGCAGCGACGATTGCCGTGGTGTATCCGCATATGAATGGCTTGGGTGGCGACGGTTTTTGGTTGATTAGTGAACCGGGCAAAACGCCAATCGGCATTGATGCTTCAGGCAAAGCGGCGGAGCTGGCGACACTAGATTTTTATAAAGGCCACGACAGCATTCCAGCGCGAGGTGGTAAAGCCGCCTTGACTATGGCAGGCGCTGTGGCAGGTTGGCGAGAAGCGCTAGCCGTGAGCCAAGAATGGCAAGCCAATTTAACGTTATCAAGCTTGTTGGATGATGCGATTCAGCTGGCGAAAAACGGCAGTGAAGTGACGAAAACTTACGTCGATGCAAGCAAGAAAACCTTTGCTGATTTGGTTAGTGTACAGGGTTTTGCATCGTCGTTTTTAAAGAACGGTGGCATGTACGAGCAAGGTGATAATTTGACCTTGCCAGTACTGGCGCAAACGCTTGAACAGCTGGCGGAAAAAGGTTTAGACGATTTTTATCAGGGTGATATTGCTGCACGTTTGGCAAAAGATTTGGCGACCGCAGGCTCGCCGATTCGCTTGGCGGACTTTCATTCTTATCAGGCAAAACGCGTAGAACCTTTGCAGGTCAAAACCAGCGTTGGCACCCTGTATAACTTGCCTGCGCCGACACAAGGTATCGCGTCGTTATTGATTTTGGCTTTGTACGACAAGCTTTATACACAAGGCAAAACCGCCACCGACATGGC
>CAZBUC010000273.1:0-690 GCA_964494965.1 uncultured Maribrevibacterium sp. | reverse complement strand
TTGATTGAATGCACCAAGCAAGCCTTTATCGCACGTAACCAATTTGTCACAGACGAATCGCGTTTAGCAATGGATTTGTCGTCTTTGTTGGATGACGAACAGTTAGAAAAAATGTGTCACGAAATCGCTTTAGAGCGTGCGCAACCTTGGCCACATCAAGCCAAACAGGGCGATACCATTTGGATGGGCGCCTGTGACAGTGAAGGTCGCATGGTCAGTTACATTCAGAGTTTGTATTGGGAATTTGGCAGCGGCGTGGTGAGTCCTGCCACAGGTATCGTGTGGAACAACCGTGGCTCGTCGTTTTCGTTGCAAAAAGGTTCTCTACAAGAGCTGGGGCCGAACCTCAAACCTTTTCATACGTTAAATCCGGCGTTTGCCGAGTTAAACGACGGTCGTCGCATGAGCTACGGCACCATGGGCGGCGAAGGTCAGCCGCAGACGCAAGCGGCTTTGTTTAGTCGTTATGTGTATCACAATCTGCCGTTGGATCAAGCCATCAGCGAGGGCCGTTGGTTACTCGGTCGGACTTGGGGCGATGTCAGTCATAACTTAAAAATCGAACGAGACTTTGCTGATATCGCCGCCGAAGAATTGGTCGCGCGCGGACACGACTTGGTGATCGTTGATGCGTGCAATGAATTAATGGGGCACGCGGGGGCAGTGGTGCTGCATCAAGACGGTCACACC
>CAZBUC010000272.1:0-3524 GCA_964494965.1 uncultured Maribrevibacterium sp. | reverse complement strand
CTTTATTCACTACTATACAGAAACCACACAACAACGAAATGACAGTTCTATGACAGTCCATCAGAAATAGAGCGATGCTATTAAGTGGATAAATAATACTTATTGAGCTGATACCTATATTTAATTGGAAATATACATGTAAGGAAATAATATGAAATAAAAGTGAACTTTATGAGATTTTTAAAACGTAACCATCACTGCACGCTGTCACATAGTCCATCGCTTTAAATAAACTGAGGATAATCCTATGTTCTTTTCATCAAAAAAGGCAAAAGAAACAAGTAACTTACTGTCACAAGAACATATACACGATGCAATAGAACGTAAAAATGAATTAAATGCCATCAAACGCTATAACGCTTACATCTGCTTTACACCCGATGGGATAATTTTAGAAGCCAACGACATTTTTTTACATACCATGGGGTATCAACTTGAGCAAATTGTTGGCAAACATCACCGCATATTTTGTGACGACAGTTATGTAGCTTCACACGAATACAAACAGTTCTGGAGTCGCTTAGCATCAGGACAATCTTCTGGCGGTATTTTTTTTCGCTTCAAAAGTAACAAAGACATTATTTATTTAGAGGCAAGTTATTTTCCTGTTATGGACGATAATGGCAAAGTCATTAAGGTCGTTAAAATTGCCAGCGATGTGACGCAAATACAAGAGTCTTTGATGAATAAAGAGGCCATTTTAGCTGCCTTAAATGTGTCTCTTGCTGTCATCGAATTTGATCTAAAAGGGAACATTCTTAGAGCAAACGATAACTTTTTAAACACAATGGGTTATTCGCTGGCAGAAATAATAGGCAAGCATCATAAAATATTTTGTGATGATAAGTTTTATCGCGAAAACCCCAAGTTTTGGACCGAATTGGCATCGGGTAAACACACTTCAGGTCGCTTTCAGCGTTTTAATAGCAGCGGTGTCAATATCTGGTTAGAGGCAACTTACAACCCTATTTATGGTAAAGATGGTAAAGTCTACAAAATAATAAAATTTGCTTCTGACATAACCGATCGAGTTAACGCGGCATTTAATGCGATAGATTTAGCCGCTGCAACCTCAGAACAAACAAATCAAGTCTCTTCCAACGCGGTAGAAATACTTAAAGCCTCCGTCAATACCTCCCAGGAAATTGTAGAAAATGTGGATAAAGCGGCTGAAACAGGCGCCCTACTCAAACTCCAGTCCAAAAGTATTGCAGACATTGTAGTAACCATTCGCTCTATCGCAGAACAAACGAATCTACTCGCTTTAAACGCCGCGATAGAAGCCGCGCGAGCCGGAGACGCAGGCAGAGGTTTCTCTGTAGTGGCTGATGAAGTTCGAAAACTGGCGAGTAACACAGCAACCGCAACAGCTGAAATATCAGACGTTGTTGAAAAGAACCATAAGCTGATCAATGAAATAGACGAAATGTTAAGGGGGGTTAATGGAATAGCTCTACACGGTAGAGAAAGCATTGTGGAAGTGTCTAACGGTCTGAATGAGATTACAAAAGGTGTTGCGCGCTTCTTAGAAATGGTGGAAACCATGAAGCCGTAAAACCCATAAAAAAGCACATACCGGTAAGCGCAGCACCCGTTGCACACATTAAGGAGAAACACGTGAAAAATCACTAAAAAATATTCGTCGTGTCGATAAAACAGAAACCATGATTAATTAAGTGTGCGGGGGCGGCTAACTTATCGGAAACTCAGCTCAGCCCTACAAGGGCGCTTGTTGCCCAGCTTCGGCTTTCAAGGTAACGTTTATTGAGAATATCAATGGTTTTGTCACTCGCAGAATACAGCTCTGCCTTTTCAAAATTTATGGTTAACGATAAGATCCTGCCCAGTTTTCCTTGGTGGCTCACCACAGCATTGCGAATATCGTCACTGATTGGCAACTGTTGACAGATAAGTTCTAAATCTTGATTCAACATCAAATCTGCCAGAGACAACAAACCCACCATGAAAGCCTCTTCTGGGTTCGCGGTAAATTCATTCTGAGCCAATCTTTGGCACATTGCCGCCCTTGTTAATACTTTTGGAAGCAAAAGCATTTTACACGGATCATCATTTGCCAGAACTAATGTGCTGACAAGTGTTTTTAGTTTATCTAGGCCGAGAGTAGTAATTGCCTGCTGAACACTGCTAATTTGACTCACACGCTTGTACTGAGCAGAGTTAATCATTCTCAACAAACGTAAAACTAACTGTGGCTCAAACATCAATAACTGCTCCACTTTATTGATATCAACTTCGCTCGTATACAGCTCTTTCAATATACCGAGCCGTACATTTGCATTGCTACTTCGTTTCACTGACTTAGCACTTTTCACTTCAGGTCTTGCATAAAAATATCCCTGGAACAAAGTAAAACCAAGCGACTTATAGTGTTCAAACTCCTCCATACTCTCGACCTTTTCAGCCAACAACACTATGCCTTTCGTCTTGAATAGAGCAATGTCATCTTTGTGCGGAGGATACTCAAGAACGTCCAGCTTAATGATGTCCGCGATATCCAACAAAGCACTTGTTTTGGACGTTAACACAAAGTCATCCAGTGCTATCGTATACCCAAGTCGCTTAATGTTCTTGAGCGCGATAAGTAGTTCTTCATCGACATCGACGCCTTCTAAAATTTCTATTACAACCTTTTCTGGGTTGGGCGGCAATAAATCTGAGTCTAATAACCATGCGCGAGGCGCATTAAAAAATAGATTTCTTTCATCACAGAGGTTTTCAATACCTGTTTCATAAAAAGCGGCATTACACGCTCTTGCTGTGGCGATTAGGTCATCTTCAACATTCGCACTCACGGCTGTCGCTGCTGAGCGATACAACAATTCATCGGCCACATGAAGCAGATCAGCGTTGCAAATCGGTTGCAAAGCCACACAGTAATGATTTCTTTTATCCATGGTCGGGCGCTTTTTTCATTCAAAAATACTAATATAAAGTGTGATCTTACCGTTTAACAGACAATATTTGTAACGAAATGATGGTATTTTTATCATGAGTTGAAACAGCCATATTGCTGCTGAAGGTGCCAAGTTAGGCTAAGATAGACGCGACTTTCTATTTTTAGGTGACTTATGCAGAAACTCACGCCCAGTAAACTAGAATACCTCAATTATGAACACACTGAATAGGAACTGAGAAAGCAATGTGTGGTGTCAAACGCCTCAGAAATATACTCGAGCAGTGGGAAAGTGGGAAAGTGGGAAAGTGGGAAAGTGGGATTATAGAAAATGGTTTTATTTAACTTATCACCCAAAAAAGTAGTGGTTTTGTATAAGCTGGTGATAGCACTATTTCATCTGCTCTCTTTTCAGATAAAAAACACAATTTGCTTGTTCAGAGTATTGCCTTAAAATCTCACCATGACACTATCTCTCATCTGTCTTTTGAATTACTAAATACCCTACTATTTACGTAGAGTCTCGCTGGAATACCTATGACAATTGACGACACTATACAGCTCGCCTTGCAGCATTTTCGAGCTGAGCAATATCAAGAGGCCAAGAGAC
>CAZBUC010000271.1:0-3529 GCA_964494965.1 uncultured Maribrevibacterium sp. | reverse complement strand
CCGATCTTCTGCTCGAGCAGCACGGCACGCTCGAACACCATCGGTTGCGGCTCTGGCAGTTCGGCCAATACGGTGAACGTAATCTTCTGCCACATCGGGTAGGTCGAAGTTTACCACGTGAGGCAGTTGCTCTATGTCTAATCCGCGAGCAGCAATGTCCGTCGCGACCAGAATACGAATGCGACCTTCTTTAAAATCGGCCAGAGCGCGAGTACGTGCGCCTTGGCTTTTGTTGCCATGTATGGCGCTAGAACGAATGCCCGCGTCTTCTAGTTGTTTGGTGATCTTATTGGCGCCGTGTTTGGTGCGTGAGAACACCAAAGCTTGGTCCCAACGTCCTTCGGAAATCAATTGAATCAACAGTTCCGTTTTGCGTTTCTTGTCGACAGGGTGCAACCACTGTTCAACAGACACGGCCGTGGCATTGCGCGGCGTCACAGAAATTTCGATAGGGTTGTTTACCAAGCCCTTAGCAAGTTGACGAATTTCAGGTGAAAAGGTCGCAGAAAACAAAAGGTTCTGGCGTTTCTTCGGCAGAATCGCGAGGATTTTTTTAATGTCATGAATAAAGCCCATGTCGAGCATGCGGTCAGCTTCATCCAATACTAGTATTTCGAGCTTGTCGAATTTCACCGCGTTTTGGTTGTATAGATCCATCATGCGGCCAGGTGTGGCGATCAAAATGTCCGCGCCGCGACGCAGTGCCATCATCTGTGGATTGATCTTTACGCCACCAAAAACCACAGTGGATTTTAGGGCGAGATGACGTCCGTAATCTTTGACGCTTTCGGCGACCTGAGCGGCTAATTCCCGTGTTGGGGTTAAGACTAATGCACGAACCTGATTGCCTTGAGCATGCTCGCCATGGCTTAGTAACTCAAGAAGTGGCAAAGTAAAGCCAGCTGTTTTGCCTGTGCCGGTTTGGGCTGCGGCCATCACATCTTGACCTTCAAGGATGGCAGGTATTGCCTGAGCTTGTATTGCGGATGGCTCAGTATAGCCTTGATCTTCAATGGCTTTAAGGATGGGGGCAGAAAGCCCAAGGTTGTTGAAACTCATAGGTGTACTCATGTTATATCAAAGGCAGGCGCAAAGCTGATAGGTCAGGTTATGCAATAATTGTGCGAAGCTTACCCTATATTCGCTTTAGTTACTATCAGACACGTTGAATAAGCCCGTATTCAGGCTGCTAGAGCTGTTTGAATACGGGTAAGGTAGTCTTTGATTCTTGTGTATTTTAGGTGAGCAGAAGATCTTTCAAGACAGCAACATCATACTCTTCTGACGTCGACGGATACGGATAACTGTTGGGTGCCACCGCCTTCAAAAATAACGCCTTGTAAGGGGGAAACATCCGCGTAATCTCGGCCCCATGCCGTGACTATGTGTTGTTCGTTTGGCATGACGTCATTGGTTGGGTCGAATTCTACCCAGCCAAATTCTGGCGTGTAAACCGCAAACCAAGCATGGGAAGCGTCCGCACCGACCAGTTTTTCTTGCCCAGGTGGTGGCAAGGTTTCGAGATAACCGCTCATGTAGCGAGCCGGTATGCCGACCGAGCGAAGACAACCAATGGCAAGATGAGCAAAATCTTGACACACACCACTGCGTTGTTTAAGCACCTGTTCAAGGGGCGTTGCAACCGTGGTGGTATTGGGGTCAAACTTAAATTCGCTAAAAATTTTATGGGTAAAGTCCATGGCGGCTTGTAGCACACAGGCTTGGTCCGTGAAGAGGCTTTGCGCATAGTCTTTTAAATCGTCGGATCGGCGAATTTGCGGCGAGTCAAGTAAGTATTCTTTGGCCATACGCAGTTCGGGCGTAGTGGGCATGTCTAACAAGGCACGTAATTCGCCACAGGTGAGTAGGCTGTTTTTAAGTAGCCCAGCCACATCGATCGCAGAAATTTCAAAGTCCGTTCTGACATCAATGACGAGCTTTTTGTGTGCTTCTTGAATAGAAAAATAAAACGTCTGATTACCAAAGTAATCTTCCCCCTCGCTTTGATAAACAGGAGGGGGATTGATCTGTACTTTTTGATAAATGCAACGTTGGTTGTGCGTGTCTCTGGGAAGTAAGTGAGCCATGTTGTAACACAGGCTCACCGGTGCGCCGTAGCTGTATTCGGTAATGTGACGAACGCGATATCTCATAGGTCTGTTTCCCCAACAATTTTTATCAATGACTGAGGGCCAGCCGTATGGTCAAAATACTTTTCACTGATTAATACCGTAAATTGTTCTAGCTGGGCTAATAGTTCAGTCATGAGTTTTTCTAGCTTAGACCGACTTTGTGTTTTTTTATCGACCTCAGCCAGTTCTTCTAAATCGGCGAGCTGAATAGCGCTTAAGGATCTGATAATAATCTTATTTTCTGGGCTTAATCCAGCCGTTGTTGTTTCATTTCTAGGCAGCTCATTAATGCATTTGCGTAGTTGTTCTACTTGGTACAACAACGAACGCGGGTTAGTACCATCAATCATTAGAAGGTCTAAACCGTAGGCGACTCGGGCACGGTTACGATAGCGGCGACGGAAAGAGATGAGTGCTTCGACGCTTAACAATACCGATTCCAGAATCTGCTGCTGAGGAGCCGAAGATAACGGCTTGGTGAGTGCGGAGCGCAGTAAGGTGGCAGTCTGCAGTGCTCGTTCCGTACGTCGACCTATTTCCTGAAAAGTCCAGTCTAAGCCGCGAAGCATGCTTTCATGGTTTAGACCCGAAAGAGCAAGCAAAGACGTAACTAGGCTGTCTAGGGATTCTTCTGGGGCAGACGGAAGACCGTTTGTGTAAGTACGGTCAAGCTCATGAATATGATCGCGCAATTCATTGATGATGATACGAGTGTCAGCGGAAAGCATTTCTTTGACTTGTTCGCCACAGCTTAGCATCGCCTGTAAGTTTGCTTTCACCGATCCGGCTCGGTTCCCATCTGTGATGATAGACACCAATTCCGCTTCAGGATTGGCCAGCATGTCTTCATCGGCCTCGGTAAACCCTGGTAAACAGGCTGTTTGTACGGAAGCCATGGTAAGCAGGGTACGCAGACTTTCTTCTGGTAAAGGATCAACGCCATTCATTTGCTTAAAAATGGTACGTAATAGACGCATACTGACTTCTGCGCGCTCTGCGTAGCGTCCCATCCAAAATAGATTCTCTACCACTCGACTAGGTAAATTGGCCTGTAATGCTTCTTCGTGCAGAATGATTTGGTCAGCAATAGGAGCCGTTTGTGTTTCGGGTTCCGCTGCCAATACCCAGGTGTCTTTACTTTTTGAACTGGCAATATTGGATACGATCATTTCGGTTTTGGAATCGCCAACCCGAGATAAGCCACCAGGCATAGCGTTGTAGCCTTTAGGAGTCGCAACCGTGAAAGCACGAAGCAAGCTGGGTCTTGCCTGTAACTTGCCGCCAGACCAAATAGGGGCTCTTGAGCCCGGAATATAGCTTTGTGCCACATACATGTGTGGGTGTTTTTTGATTTTTTCTATGGTGCTGAGTGTTTGTTTTTCGGTCAGGGTATGGCC
>CAZBUC010000270.1:2300-3529 GCA_964494965.1 uncultured Maribrevibacterium sp. | reverse complement strand
CCCAACGGTTTGGCTTATCAAATTTATAATATTGTGCAGCAAACATTTGATGCTGACCCACATCAGACGCTACATAAGCATCGCCTTTAGTGGCGCGCCAGCAGGCTTCAATCGCTGCCTGAGGCTTGATCTTGTCACTGCTAGTGTCATATCGACCACCGTGTACCAAGCGCCATTCATTGATTTGCTTCCACCAGCCAACCAACGCTTCTGTGTTTGAACTTTGTCCTTCCACCAAAGAAAGCATCTCTTCTAACACCTGACCAACTGGACCAACAATTGGCACATCTGAACGAATAGTTTTAGAGATGGCCGCTGGGTCTATATCAATATGGATAATTTTTGCACTGGGGCAAAATTTATCAGGATCGTTAGTAACACGATCATCAAAACGCGCACCAACGGCAAGAATGACATCACTATGATGCATGGTCATGTTTGCTTCATAAGCACCGTGCATACCCAACATGCCAACAAACTGTTTGTCTGTACCAGGATAGCAACCAAGCCCCATCAAGGTATTGGTGACCGGCACGTTAAGAGATTTAGCAAGTTTAATCAGTAAATCAGAGGCGCCACCCATGATGACACCACCGCCCGCATAAATAATCGGACGCTTTGCGGCAAGCAATAGATCGACTGCCTTCTTGATTTGACCACTGTGACCTTTTGTAGGCGGTGTATACGAACGAATCGACACAGATTCTGGGTATTTGTATTCGTATTTATCACCCGGCATAGTCATGTCTTTTGGCACGTCGATCACAACAGGACCAGGACGACCAGTACTGGCAATGTGATAGGCCTTCTTCATGATCATAGGAATTTCAGAAGGATGCTTCACCGTGAAACTGTGTTTCACAATCGGACGAGAGACACCTATCATATCCGTTTCTTGGAAAGCATCTTCACCGATCAAATAACTCATGACCTGACCACAAATGACCACCATTGGGATCGAATCCATGTACGCGGTTGCAATACCGGTAACCGTATTGGTCGCGCCAGGGCCTGAGGTGACCAGAACGGTACCTGCTTTGCCCGTCGCACGCGCATAGCCATCCGCCATGTGCGTTGCCGCTTGTTCATGCCTAACCAGAACATGCTTTACATCAGACTGACGATGCAAAGCATCGTAAATATGAAGCGCAGCGCCACCTGGATAACCATAGATATATTCAACTCCCTCATCTTTGAGGAAGCGGGCGATCATTTCACCACCGGATAAT
>CAZBUC010000270.1:0-2290 GCA_964494965.1 uncultured Maribrevibacterium sp. | reverse complement strand
CTCTATAAGTATTTATCTGTCTTTAAAAATTAGTTAGGGTCATTGTAACCCTATAACACAGATAGATTAAAGTTGATAAAACGAAGTTTGCTAAACTAACTGAGGTAACTTTTCAAAATACAGAATATTTAGATAAAAGTCGGAAACACTCAAACGCAAGAATTCGCAGTTGTTACACTGCCCGCGTTTTTTCGCGAGGGGAAAGCATAATGTGACAGTATTGCGCCAGACTATACTTGTGCTTATCAGAACTTAGCTGATGATATGGGCTAGTGGCCCATGATTTAAGACATTATCGACGGGGTATTGTCGAATTTAAGTGGTTTCATTTTGTCCATACCCTTAGATTAAGTCAATACAAAGCCTGCAAAATATGGATAAAAACTTGCTCTAACAAACACTTCATGGTGTTATAGCGAGATAATTTGACTAGGAGTTTTACCATGGCTAATGAGCATAACAAGCAACGTGTAATTGACGAATTTTTACGCTGTTTTCGTAAAATGTTGATGGATCCTGAGCTTGCTGGTGATTTAGTACGTATCGCTAAAGAAAATATCAATGACCAAAATGCCTATCAACGTATTGCTGAAGAAGTGTCAAACCAAACAACGATCAAAATCCAAGAAGAACACACAGAAGCGGATCGCATGTTTATCAAACTCTTGATCGACGTCGTTAAAGGTGACTCTCAGCTATACTAGCTTTTCATTTTCTCACACTAGGCTACAAGCTAGCCTAGTGTCTGACGTTTTGGTATCCGTTTGCTTCCTTCGTTTTTATCCAGCCCTGATGATCTAAATTCGCTTGTTGATGACATTAAGTCTTGGGCCATAGATCTTGGTTTTGCCGACGCTCGCATTGTCGAACCAGACCTTGCACAGTACAAAGACGAATTTAATGAATGGCTTAATAATCAATACCACGCTGGAATGGACTATCTTGCCAACCATGGCGACATGCGCTTTTATCCTGAGCAACTACACCCTGGGACCCGCCGTGTTATTTCGCTGAGAATGCATTACCTTCCGCAATCCGTTGCCACCGTCGAAAGATTACAAACCAAGCACAAAGCCTATATTGCCCGCTATGCCTTAGGGCGTGACTACCACAAATTAATTCGCAAACGGCTTACTCAATTAGCCAAGAAAATTGAAGAAAAAGTGGGCGATCATGGCTATAGAGCCTTTGTCGATAGCGCGCCAATTCTGGAAAGACAAATTGCTGAGCAAGCCGGTATGGGCTGGATTGGCAAAAACACTTTATTACTGACGCCCAAAGCCGGCAGCTGGTTTTTGTTGGGTGAGATATTCACCAATCTTCCACTTCCTGTCGACAAACCCACTGAAAGCAGACATTGCGGTAGCTGCACCGCGTGCCTAACCCAATGCCCAACCGATGCTTTTGTTGAACCTTGGGTTTTGGATGCGGGAAAGTGTATCTCCTATCTTACCATTGAACACAAAGGCCCGATCCCAGAAGAGTTGCGCAGTAAAATGGGCAATCGAATTTTTGGTTGCGATGATTGCCAGCTAGTCTGTCCTTGGACTAAGTTTGCTAAATACACTGAAGAAGACGATTTTCAACCTAGACACAATTTAGATTCAGCCGACCTAGTCGAATTGTTTGAATGGGATGAAACCACCTTTTTGAAAAATACCGAAGGCTCACCCATTCGCCGAACTGGTTTTGAAAATTGGCGCAGAAACATCGCTGTTGCTCTTGGCAACGCGCCAACCAATCAAGCCACCATACAAACACTACAGGCAGCGCTCCCTCACTCTTCGGAGTTAGTGAAAGAGCACATTCTATGGGCGTTAAAGCAACACAACCTTTGATACACAGCTAGCGTCTAGTCGTTAACAATTAACGTGAGTAACGCAGCAAACCTTCCTGAGCAGTAGAAGCAACCAACTCGCCCTTTTGATTAAAGATTTGCCCACGAACAAAACCACGAGCCGCATTCGCCGACGGGGAGTCTGCCACATACAGTAACCACTCATCCAACCTAAACGGACGATGAAACCAAATCGCGTGATCCAAACTGGCAATATTCAAACTTGGGTGGCCGATAGAAATACCATGCGGCATCAAGGCGGTTTCGATAAAACCATAGTCTGTTGTATACGCCAGCATGGACTGATGAACTAACGCTTCATCGGGCAAAGCAGACACGCTGCGAATCCACATATGCCGTTTCGCAATCCCTGGGCGAGGACGAAATGGGTTCTGATTTTCCACGATTCGATATTCTATCGGCCTATCCGCCGTAAACAAATCACGAACCTTC
>CAZBUC010000269.1:0-3541 GCA_964494965.1 uncultured Maribrevibacterium sp. | reverse complement strand
GCGTCGCTCAAGATCTTCCTCTAAGCGAATGTCGGGAGAAAAGTCACAGATAAACCCAGTGTAACCCTCTCCATGTTTTTTTTCTTTGCGAGCAAGGGCGTATTCTTCTTTGCTTTTAGGATGCAGAAATACGGGAAACTGTTTACCAACTTGTTGATAGCCCTGCTGTTCAAGCTGATCCGGCGTGGCGCCAGTCACCACCCAATCATGATCAACGACGGGTAGGCCAAGTAAAGCGTCTCTTACCGCTCCACCAACCAGATACACCTGATACGACGACACCCTTATTGGCCTATTTCACATTGTTCTGGGAACATGGCGCTCCACTGACTAAAGCCACCGTTGAGTGAATAAACATCTTTAAAGCCTTGTGTCGCAAGGTATTCTGCCGCGCCTTTGCTGCTGTTTCCGTGGTAACAGCACACAATAACGGGTTGGTTTTTGTCTGTCTGAGCAATGAAGTCTTCAACATTGTCGTTGGTGAGTCTGATCGCATTTGTCATGTGACTGCTTTGAAAGCTGGCAGCATCACGAATGTCTACCACAACAGCGTCGTTTTCAAGCAGAGGTAAAGCGTCTGATATATCAATACAAGTAAAAGTCATGAATGTTTCCTGAGTGTACAAGGTGTGCTAAATCTTTGTTTGTCTTCTATGCGTAGCGCCGTCAAGCTCCCCCCCCAAACACAGCCAGTATCCAGTGCGTGGATGTGGTCTTGTTGGGTTTTCCCTTCTAAAGCCGCCCAATGCCCAAACACAATATGGCAATTGGTCGGTACCTTGCTCGGGTAGGCAAACCAGGGGGCGTAGCCTTTTGTAGCGGTGTTGACGCCTTCTTTAGACTTAAGATCTAACTTACTATTTTTATCGCAAAATCGCATTCTGGTTAAGTAATTGGTAATGGTTCTAAGGCGATCCATTCCGGTCAATGCGTCACTCCATTGATTTGGTGTATTACCATACATGGAAGCAAAAAAATCCTCAACCGTGTCCGATTGAAGTGCGTTTTCCACTTCTTTAGCGAGTGCTAATGTTTGTTCCAGATCCCAGCATGGGGGAATTCCTGCGTGTGTCATGACGGTATTGAATTGTTCGTCGTAATGGCATAAAGGTTGTTTGCGCAGCCAATCCATTAGTTCGTCACGATCGCTTGCGGTGAGGATTTCCATTAAGGTGTCTCCCCGTTTCAGTGTGCCAAACCCGTGTGAAACCGCCAATAAATGCAAATCATGATTGCCAAGCACCAGTCGTGCGCTGTCTCCTAAAGATTTAACAAAGCGCAGCGTTTCTAATGATTCGTCACCCCGATTAATCAGGTCGCCAGCAAACCACAAAGTATCTTGTTCCGGGTGGTACTGAATATTTTCTAAAAGTTGAACCAGTGGCGTTAGGCATCCTTGTAGATCGCCTATAACATAGGTTGCCATAAATGCCTCAGTGAACCTGATTGGGAATGGATAAGGTGAAAGGATGAATCGGGGCGGTAAACTCTGTGCCGTCATCCGCTATAAACTGATAACTGCCTTGCATGCTGCCAACCACAGTTTCCATCAGTGTGCCACTGGTGTAATGGAAGGATTCACCTGGTTGTAGATAGGGATATTCTCCAATCACGCCGCCACCTTTGACCTCTTGAACTTTTTCATTGCCGTCGGTGAGGATCCAGTGACGAGTTTGAAGTTTGGCGGCTTCCGTGCCGCAATTGGTCATAGAAATATGGTAAGCAAATACATAGCGTGATTCAGCTGGCGTGGATTGACTAGCCAGATATTCTGTACGAACAGAAATGACGATGTCGTACTTTTGCATTTAAGCTTCCTTTTTTAGAACATAATTTGCGATTCGCACAAACTCTTCTACATCAAGTCTCTCTGGGCGTAACGTTGGGTCGATATTGAGAGCCAAGAAATCCTCGTTGTCTAGCACCCCTTTATAGTTGTTACGCAAGGTTTTGCGACGCTGCTGGAAGCCGATTCTCACCATGTCTTCTAACATCTTAATATTATCGACGGGGTAGGGGAGAGTTTTGTGTGGTGTCATTCTAACAATGGCGGAATCGACTTTAGGCGCTGGGTCGAAGGATTCTGGACCAACAATAAAAAGCGATTCAACGCTGCAATAATACTGTGCCATGACGCTCAAGCGCCCGTACAAGTTGTCGCCAGGGCGAGCAGCTAAACGGTCAACAACTTCTTTTTGCAACATAAAATGCATGTCAGCAATAACGTGTGCCTGGCTAAGTAAGTGGAAAATCAGAGGCGTTGAAATATTATAGGGTAGGTTTCCCACGACTCGAATGGCTTGTTCGTCAGTGTATAACGAGGTGAAGTCGAACATCATGGCATCAGCTTCGTGTACCGTTAATTCTGGAAAACGAAACAAATTGACTTTCAAAATCGGAATAAGGTCGCGATCCAGTTCAACCACGTCCATGCGTTCTGTGATGCTGATAATGCCTTCGGTCAGTGCCCCCTTACCGGGGCCAATTTCTACCAGACGCTGGCCTTTTTTTGGGCCAATGCAAGCCACGATACGGCGTATGACACCATGGTCATGAAGGAAGTTTTGACCGAATCTTTTTCTGGCTTTATGGGGTTGTGATTTGCTCATTTAGAAAACTTTTTCGCGTTATTTGCCATGTTAATGGCATGTTGAATGGCCACTTTAAGGCTGCCGCTGTTGGCTTTGCCTGTGCCCGCTAAATCAATAGCGGTGCCGTGGTCGACAGAGGTTCGAATAATCGGTAAGCCTAAAGTGATATTGACGGCATTACCAAACCCTGAATATTTTAGCACAGGTAACCCCTGATCGTGATACATGGCCAGAGCGCAGTCTGCTTCATCAAGGTATTTTGGGGTAAACAAGGTATCGGCTGGTAAGGGGCCAATCAAATCTATGCCTTCTAGGCGTAATTTATTGAGCGTTGGGATAATGGTGTCTATTTCTTCTCTGCCAAGATGCCCGTCTTCTCCAGCGTGTGGGTTGAGTCCACACACCAATATTTTTGGCTGTGCGATGCCGAATTTAATTTGTAGATCTTTATTTAGCGCTCTCACCACCAAGCTGATGCTTTGTTCTGTGATCGCGGTAGAAACGTCTTTCAGTGGTAAGTGAGTGGTGACTAACGCTACCTTCATCGCCTCCGTTGCCAACATCATTACGACGTGAGGAGATTGGCACTGAGCTTGAAAAAACTCCGTATGGCCAGAAAAGTGCACGCCAGTATCGCATAAAATACCCTTGTGCACTGGGGGGGTCACTATGGCGTCAAACTCTTTACGCAGGCAGCCTTCACCAGCTTGCTTAAGGGTTTCTAAAACATAGGGAGAATTAGCAAGATCAAGTACACCTGCCACGGTTTTTTTTGCCTGCCGTATGGGGGAAACTTGAATGACGCCTTTTTGGTGTTCTCCTGCGTCACGGCCGTTTTGTACATGCTCGAAAGAGACCTTTAGGCCTAATGTGTTGGCTCTGTCTAGAAGGAGACCTGGGTCAGCTAAGACGACCAAGCGAGCAGGGAAGGTCTGCTCACTTAGGGCTTT
>CAZBUC010000268.1:0-3554 GCA_964494965.1 uncultured Maribrevibacterium sp. | reverse complement strand
AGACACTTCTTCTAATAAGCGTTCTAGTACCGTATGCAAGCGACGGGCACCGATGTTTTCCGTGCGTTCGTTTACTTGAAACGCGATTTCGGCAATACGCTGTATGCCTTCTTCGGTGAAGTTTAAGTTGATGTTTTCTGTTTTAGCCAGTGCCACATATTGCTTGGTTAAGGACATGCTTGGCTCGACTAAAATACGTGTAAAATCCTCTACTGTGAGAGCATCCAGTTCCACTCGAATGGGTAAACGGCCTTGCAGTTCTGGAATCAAGTCGGATGGTTTAGACAAGTGGAAGGCGCCAGACGCAATAAACAGGATGTGATCGGTTTTGATCATGCCGTACTTAGTGCTCACGGTACAACCTTCTACCAAAGGCAAGAGGTCACGCTGTACGCCTTCGCGGGACACTTCACCGCCAGAGCGTTCTGAACTTTTTGCGACTTTATCGATTTCGTCTAAGAAAACGATGCCGTTTTGTTCAACCGCTTCAACGGCACGTGCTTTGAGTTCTTCCTCATTGACCAGTTTGGCGGCTTCTTCATCGCGAACCTGACGCAAGGCGTCTTTTACCTTCATTTTACGTTTTTTCGTTTTCTTCGAGCCCAAGCTTGAAAACATGCTTTGCAGTTGGCTTGTCATTTCTTCCATGCCAGGCGGTGTCATAATTTCAACGCCGATTGGTGAATCGGACACATCAATGTCGATTTCTTTGTCATCCAATTGGCCTTCACGTAATTTCTTACGAAACGTCTGACGAGTACTATTGTCTTGTAATTCAGGATCGCCGCCACGAGCTGGTGGCAATAACACATCCAAAATTCGGTCTTCAGCGGCGTCTTCTGCTTTGTGGCGCAATCTTTCGGTTTCTTGTTCGCGGAACATTTTGATGGCCATTTCGACCAGATCACGAATAATGGACTCTACATCGCGACCAACATAGCCTACTTCGGTAAACTTGGTGGCTTCGATTTTGATGAAGGGCGCGTTGGACAACTTCGCCAGACGGCGGGCGATTTCTGTTTTACCTACCCCCGTTGGCCCTATCATTAAAATATTTTTGGGTGTGACTTCAGCGCGCATATCTTCAGGAAGTTGCATGCGACGCCAGCGGTTGCGCAGCGCGATGGCTACGGCACGCTTGGCCTTTTGTTGGCCGATAATGTGATTGTCTAAGGCGTTAACCGTCTCTCTTGGGGTCATGCTGCTCATGGTCAATTCTCTTCTATAATCTTTTAATGGTAGTTGCTGCGTCGCGCCAGACAGTGCTTTATTCAGACTTATCTTCGAGCTGCGGGTCTATGGTGATCGCTTCTATGGTTAAGCTGTGGTTGGTAAATACGCAGATATCGGCGGCAATGTTAAGGCTTTTTTCAACGATGTCTTTTGCGGATAAATCGGTGTTGTCAATTAAGGCGCGTGCGGCGGCTTCGGCGTAATTTCCACCTGAACCAATGGCTAAGGCGCCGTGTTGAGGCTCGACGACATCACCTGTGCCCGTAATGATTAAGGTGCTGTCTCTATTCGCGACAATTAACATGGCTTCTAGTTTTCGCAGCGCTCGGTCGGATCGCCAGTCTTTGGCAAGATCCACGGCGGCTCTAACGAGATGACCTTGATGCTTTTCGAGTTGGCCTTCGAAACGTTCAAATAGGGTGAAGGCGTCAGCGGTGCCGCCTGCGAAGCCAGCGATCACTTCTCCACGGTAAAGACGACGCACTTTTCGGGCGTTGCCTTTCATCACGGTATTGCCTAAAGAAACTTGCCCATCGCCGCCCACGACGACTTGATTACCTTTTCGTACAGTTAGAATTGTGGTCATTGTCTACTCCCATTTCGATCTTAACAAAATGGGGGCAGACAAATGAATTTCAAGCAAGGTACCGCTATTGTTCTTTATCTACTTTGTAGGAGTAAGGCGAAATATTCATAGAAACCAATCTGTCTTCCGCGCGCTTCATTTTTGAACGGGAATCATAGGGGCCAAGAATGACACGAAACCAAGGTTTCTCATTCTGTCCTGTTGTTTCACGCACACTGGTTTCGACTAATCCAGATAAAATTAATTGTGCGCGCATTCTGTCTGCGTCTTCAGGATTTCTGAAAGAAGCCGCCTGTAACATGTAGTAATAATCTTGCTCGCCCCTTGGTGTAGATTGATAGGCGTCTACGTGGCTGGTATCGACCTTGCTGTCTTGTAAAATTTGATAGAACTCAAAGGTATCTTTTTTAGGCACTATTTCGGCTTTCGGAGCCGCTTCGACGGTTTTTTCAGCGGGGGCCGGAGCAACCGGTTTAGGTGTGACTTTGGCGGGCTGAGGAACGGCGGACTTTGTGTCAGGCGACACCTGATTTAGCTGCATTAGGCCAAAAATAAACGCGATGACGATGCCAGGGACAAGCAGCCACAACCACCAAGCTGTTTTTCGTTTACGAGGTGCCGGTGATCGACGTGTTGCGCCTTTTCTTGGAGGCGTGCGTTTGGTCGCTATCTGTACGGGATTAAACATAATCTTGACTTTTGGCTATATAAAGTAATGGGGTTGCGTATACGTCGCACATTATGGGGGCAAGCTTAGTAAGTTTCCAGTGGGTCAACATCAATTGCAAAACGAATTTTGTGATGTTTAGTCGACTGCTCTAGCCAATCGGTCATCCTTTGCGTTGCCTCATGAAGTGGCGCTCTGTGGGCTGCTTTCACGGAAATAAGTGCTCTATGTTGCCCCGCTTTGCGAACTATGATGGCAGCATAAGGGCCTACAAGATACACGTCTTTAGCAAAGAGTGGTTCAAGGTCGTTCCTCATCGCGGTTAACAGCTGCATGGCTTCTTGTTCGTTGCTGGATTCCGCACGGATAATAACTTGATGATAAAACGGAGGGAGCGAGAGCGACTTACGTTCGGACAAGCCGTCAATCGCAAAGTGTTCATACCCTAAAGTGCACAAGCATTCGATGGCCGCATGGTCTGGATGATAGGTTTGTAATAAGACATGACCAGCTTTTTGCGCGCGCCCGGCACGTCCAGCGACCTGAGTAATAAGTTGAGCGGTTCGTTCCATGCCTCTGAAATCAGAAGAAAATAATCCCGCGTCGGCATCCATAATGATCACTAATGTCACATTTGGAAAGTGATGTCCTTTGGCCAGCATTTGTGTGCCAACAAGAATGGCTTGATCGTGCTCATGGATTTTTTGTGTCAGCTTAGCCATCGCTGATTTGCGCTGAGTGCTATCACGGTCAACACGTAAGATAGGGGTGTCTTTAAACAGCGAGCCTAGTTGGGTTTCGATCTGTTCTGTGCCTTCACCCACCGTAAATAGTTCCTCTGACTGACATTCGGGGCAAGTGTGAATCAGGGCTTTTTGTGTGTCGCAATGGTGGCAATGCAGTTTGTTGGCGCGTTTATGAACGGTGAGATTCACATCGCAATGATCGCAAGCAGCAATCCAGCCACATTGATGGCACATGAGTGTGGGGGCATAACCTCGACGATTTAAAAACACCAGTACTTGTTCTTTGCGCTCTAGGCAAAGCTTCATGCTGGCTAGAGCATGT
>CAZBUC010000267.1:624-3597 GCA_964494965.1 uncultured Maribrevibacterium sp. | reverse complement strand
GTCTAACAAGTCAATGCAGCGGACGCCGGACCGGCGCCGCTGATTTCCAACGTTATGCGTAAAGGATAACCATGAAACTGTGCTATTGCGATGAAACGGGAACTGGTGAAGAGCCATACGCCGTCCTGCTCGGCGTTGTAGTAGATGCATCTCGTATGCACGTATCCAAAGCTGATTGGGCAGGTTTCTTGTCGCAACTATCTAAAATGGTAGGTCAGGAGTTTCAGGAACTTCATACCAGAAATTTCTATTCAGGCTCAGGTATTTGGAAGAAGTTAACTGGTCAGCAGCGCTCTGATGCGATCGATTTTTTCATTGATTGGTTTTCAGATAGAAAGCATCACATTGTATTTAGTGCGATAGACAAAAATAAACATAAGAACATGCTAAAAGCAGGCAACATCCCAAATGAAATAGATACGGTTTGGAAAGCAATGGGGTTTCATGTTGCATTGGCAATGCAAAAGAACTTCCAAGGAGAATCAAAAAACAAAGGGAATACAATTTTTGTCTTTGATGAAGAAGTAAAAGAAGAAACTAGATTTCAAAAACTTTTATTAAATCCCCCGGCATGGAGCGACAGCTACTACGGAAAAGAGAAAAATAAAGAGCGTCTTTGCCAGGTTGTTGATGCACCATATTTCGCAGACTCAAAGAATGTTGGGCTATTACAGGTTGCCGATTTTCTTGCCTATTTCGTTAGGCGGCACATTGAGATATCCGAGAATGCTGTTCCAGAAAAATACAGAGGCGAGACTGAAAAGGTCAATGCTTGGTTCAAAAAAATTAAAGCTAGAACAATCCCTTATCAAAGCATGTATCCAAAAAGGCAGCGATGCGATACGGCTGAGCTATTCTGGAACTTGGCACCTGATTGTGTCAGAAACGCATAACAAGGTATTGCAAGGGATTTTGACTCGACAATTGCAAAACTCAGAAAGGTCTTGAAATGATTCAAACCAACCCACACAACTCCGTCAAAACCCCTGAATTTGGGCGTTATGTACTTAGGAAAATTACGGAGTAATCAATGTTACCGGAATACGCAGCTAAGAAATTTCAGTGCCCACACTGTAATACAGTCGCTAGCCAAGATTGGTTTACAGCGAATAATGCGGGAGATACCGCAATAGGGATCATCCAGCAATTATACTTAAATTACAGGCCAAAAATTGACGTATGGGCTCAACAGCATATCTTCAGTTTTCTAACAGATATTAAAGAAAATTTTAAAAGTAGCTTTTACAATTTTGTTCCTAAGATTTTTTCAGTAGCCACCTGCTCTTCATGTGACGGGTTTACACTGTGGGTGAATAAAGAGATCGTATTCCCTAAAAAAACCACGCTTCCGCCACCAAACGATGATTTAAACGAAGATATAAAATCCCTCTATCTTGAAGCTTCGTCAATTCTTATTGATTCTCCAAAGGGGGCTACTGCGCTGTTGCGTTTGGCTCTTCAGAAACTATTGGAGCAAGTGGGTAAGAGTGGCAAAAACATTAACGATGACATAAAGGCGTTAGTCGCTGAAGGCTTGAGTCCAAAAATTCAGCAAGCTTTGGATTTGTTAAGGGTAATAGGCAATAATGCCGTTCACCCAGGGCAAATAAATTTGGATGACAATGCTGAAATTGCTCAAAAATTATTTGGGATTTTAAACTTCATTGCTGAGGAGCTTATTACTAAGCCAAATGAACTAGAGGCGCTTTACGCTGATTTAGTTCCACCCGAAACACAGGGTCATATTAAACAACGAGATGGCACATAACAAAGTGCTGCTAGGGATAAACCTACGCTTCGCTTCGGTTTACCCTAGAGCACGGCGTTTTGCCCCAAAGCCATGAATGACATCCGCACAATCGCAAATGAACTCAACGCGAATGCCGAGTCGTATCAGATCGGCGGCCTTCAGAAACTGCGCAAAGAACTCAAAGGCTTTGCACGTCGCCCCGGAAGTGCTGTCTTCAGCGACCAGACGATTTTCGACACTTACGCGTTCCATCACGGTGGTCGTTCCGAACTTCAATTCAACATTGGCTT
Source organism: uncultured Maribrevibacterium sp. (assembly GCA_964494965.1). Lineage (GTDB taxonomy): Bacteria > Pseudomonadota > Gammaproteobacteria > Pseudomonadales > Marinomonadaceae > Marinomonas. Next base: position 1,557 of record CAZBUC010000267.1, on the reverse strand, counting down.
CGATGGAACCGATGGCAAAGCCCTCCGACACGGGATTGCATTTTCACTCGACACCAGTCAAACGCTTCCAGACATTGACGATCTTCGACCCCAAGTCCGACTGTTCAACGAGTATCTCACGCTTTACCCCAATCGCTACACTCGAATGCGAATGTGGCATTGGGTTGCTGGCGTTCGAAGTGCCGATTACATGCCGTCTCCAATTCCGACCGAGCGAGTTGCAAACAGAGTATTTGTGTTTCTCGGCCTGATGAACCCGATTAATCGCATTGATACAGACCAGATACTGCGCGACTTTGACGACCTGCTGCCACTATACAGCTACGTCATCAGCAACGGCTCAAAACCCCCGCTTGATGTCGTGACCGAAGCCTCATTCAAATTCAAGCCCGGATGCACAATCAAAAAACTCAAGGCCACGGCGCACGCCAAGGGCGATCCGGTTGATGTTGCACTTCGTCACAACGCGCTTCAATTGAAACTCTACCAATTGCTCGTCGATGAGTTCGGCAAGGACTCGGTCGGCACCGAGTTGCCGACGGGAAACGGAACTCGCATTGATGTAGTCCTCAAGCACACGAAAGGCATGTGGTTCTATGAAATAAAGACATTTCATTCACCGCGTGCCTGTATTCGTGATGCTATTGGCCAACTACTTGAATACTCGCACTGGCCCAAAGGGATCGCCGCAGAGAAGTTCATTGTTGTCGGTGAAAACGCCCTCGATACGGACGGTTCTCAGTATCTTGCAACACTCCATCGGCTGTTTTCACTTCCAATCGATTATCGCCAAGTCTCGCTCTGAAAAAGGGGGCAGAACAAGGCGGTCAACCCGAGCGGCGGATCGGGCGGATTCTGAAATCAAAGGTTCTTGGCCGCCGCCGGGTTACCTTGGTCGTTCTGCGACACGACTCCCAATACCAAATGATGACG
>CAZBUC010000267.1:0-614 GCA_964494965.1 uncultured Maribrevibacterium sp. | reverse complement strand
TAACAATAGCTTGCAGGCGCCGGCTAAACGCCGCGCCTGAACCTGGCCGTTATGCTACACCACCAAACTCTTACCCATCTCTCTCATCAAAACTCGCTTCGTAAGTGATAATATGATTGTTAACAGCGCCCGAGATGCCTCTGATTCAAGCGTACCAGCTCGGGCCCATTTTTTATTGTGACCACTTTTTCCAAACCAGCATTACTACCTGATGATCTGCTTCAACAAATGATTGATCGGGGTCTTACCGTTGAAAACAGGCAGTATGCACTTCACTACCTTGCAACTGTTGGTTACTATCGCTTGAGCGGTTACACTTTGCTCCTTGAAGCGCCTGGGACGTTTGTGACAAAGGGTAGTGGCGGTACGATGTACCAAAGAACTCATGTATTTCGTTCAGATGCATCTTTTCGAGAACTGATTGATCTTTATGATTTGGACAGACGTTTAAGGCTGCATATTTTGGACGCGATTGAGCGGATTGAAGTTGCCTTTCGCACGATATTATCAAATCATATGACAACAAAATACTCAGACACCCACTGGTACATGCGTCCTAAACATTTTGACTCTACTTACAACCACAATCAGTTGTTGCAGCAAGTAGAAAGAGA
>CAZBUC010000266.1:0-3599 GCA_964494965.1 uncultured Maribrevibacterium sp. | reverse complement strand
GGCGTCATCTTCCATATAAGGAACACCCATGACAATATTGTCTTTGATCGAACCATAAAACAAACTCACGTCTTGTGAAACAGAGCCCACATTACGACGTAAATCCGTAGGATTCACTTGGCGCAGATCAACCCCATCGATTCTAATGGCTCCCTCATTTGGGGTGTAGAGTCCTGTCATGAGTTTACCTAGCGTAGACTTGCCAGAACCGATACGACCAATGATAGCGACCTTTTCACCTTGCTTGATAGTAAAATTGATTGCGCTAACGGCATCTTGCTCTTGATCAGGATAACCAAAACTAACCGCCTCAAACTGAAATTCACCTTTAAATAAAGGCCGGTGAACAAATTTCACATTGTCTGGATTCTCAACGGGGGATGCCATAATTTCATTCAACGCCGTCAGCGCCGATTTCGCTTGATTGTATCTTGTGGCTAAACTGGCTACCTGAGCCATAGGGGCAAGCGCCCGACCCGTTAACATAACGGCCGCAACCAAGGCCCCCATACTCATCAGGCCTTCAGATATTTGATAGACACCCACTATAACAATAATGACTGTCGTTAGTTGCTGAGCCACCATCGCAAATGAAGAGGACGACTGAGAAAGCTGACGTGTTTTGACGCCACAGTCTGCAATATTACCCACTGCGCTTTCCCACTGTTTTTGGAAAACCCCTTCTGCATTGTTTAATTTGACACTTTCCGCGTTGAAAAGGCTTTCAACCAACACCGCATTTTTTTGTGACGCCGTCTTTTGGCCTTCTTCTATAGAGCGCTTTAGAGGAATCTGAATAATCATGCTGTAGAGCAATATAAGCGCTACCGTGATCATAGGAATATAACCAACTGGACCGCCAATCAGCCATATCACACCAATAATCAGGAACATAAAAGGGATATCTACCAAGGTGGTAATAGAGGCAGAAGTGATAAAGTCACGAATACTTTCAAATTCTTGTAGGTTTTTAGCAAAAGCCCCCACTGACTTTGGCCTTGAAGCCATGGTGATGTTACTGACCTTTGAAAAAATAGACGCAGATATAAGAATATCCGATTTTTTTCCAGCAATGTCGATGAAGTAAGCTCTCAACATGCGCAAAATGAAATCAAAAAGGTACACAACGACCGCCCCTATGGCGAGCACCCAAAGTGTATCAAATGCATTATTTGGAACAACACGGTCATAAACATTCATGACAAACAAAGGACTGGCAACAGCAAAAATATTAATTAGCAAGGACGCAATAAATACATCACGATATATTCGCCACGAACCAGAAATGGTTCCCCAAAACCAATGTTTCTTTTTACTGTCTGGTGTGTCTTTTTTATCTGCGCGTTTATCAAATTGATACAAAGGCCGGACAAAGAAACAGTACCCCGTATAATCGCCATCCAATTTGGTTAAAGGCAGAACGACTTCACCTTCACCCGACTCCGGCTGCAGAATTTTAGCAATGCCTTTTTCGCTGTCTACTTCGACCAAAATACACGCTTGCTTTCCCCTTAAAAGGAGCACAGCAGGCAATACCATATCAGGTATTTTTTTGAGGTCGCGTTTGACGTATCTTGAACTGATGCCAATACGCTTAGACGCTCTTTGAAATAGATCTGGCGTCATGGCGTTGTCAGTGATGGGTAAACCCGCTGATATCCCATCTGCCGTGTATGGATTATTGAAAATCTTACTTAATAATACAAGGCAATCTAATAGCGGGTTGGGGTATTCCAAAGAGGGACTATAAGCTTGCCATTCGGTGTTCTGATTAGACGCTGGCACGGACGACTCAGACGATTGGCTATCATGATTCAGCAAGTCATTGTCGTCATGCTCTTCAGGCGATGAAGAATTCCTTTCTGATTTGTCTAAGTCAGACATGTTCTATTTTCTCCTAAACTACCGAAAGCAAATCTTGAAAACAACAGCATAGCCGCTATAACTATGGCTTAGAATAGTGTTTATTAGGTAAGATGTGAAGTAGAGACACATTTTTAACAAATTAAAAAGCTAGAGGAAAATCAATATGCTATACGCAAAAGTTAACAGTGACGGAGAGATTGTTGATGTTGATACCTCTCAGTCTGCAGAGTACACACTTCTTGTTGCACCAAATGAGCCTAGTGTCGCTAACATCTTGGCAAACAAGCTGGCTGAAAAAAACACAGACACTCAACAGATTTTATCTAGTTCAGACAGCGAAATGATGCGCGTACTAGAGGATTTAGTTGACCTTCTCTCAGAAAAGCGCTTAATCCAATTTACTGAACTACCTCTGGCGGCACAAAAGAAACTCTTAGGACGTAAATGGGTCCGTGGTGTTCATAATGGACAAGACGACAGCCTAATGGTTGATTCAAGCATCAACAAAGGTGATGATGACGCGCTAATCTAGTGAGCGTTATCATTACTGACTTGTGACACTAAGAACCTGCTAAACCATCAACCTTTAAGATCGTGCGTCTTTTAGAGTAAGCGCCTTACCATAGATACAAAAACACAAGCATTTCAGTGAATATCGTTCTTACGCTATCGCTCTACTGCTATAGCTCTTCCGCACGACCGATAGCAAAACCCTGACCACCAGCTAGGTCAAACCGCATAAGTGCTTTATGTTGTTTATCACTTTCTATGCCAGTGGCTATCACGTCGATGTTTAAACTGTTAAACATCTTACATAGCGTATGCATGAAGAAAGATTCTGATTCTTTGCCAGCCGCCATGCGGGTATAAGATGAGTCCACTTTAACATAATCCGGCATCAAAGTTTTTAGGTATTGAAACGCTGAAAACTGCTTACCCACATTATCAATACCAAATCCAACACCCTGCTTTCTGAGCATTTGGGTCAGCGTTTGGGCTTGCGCTTCTTCCATTAATACACTTTGCTCTGATATCTCAAACACAAGTTTGTCTTTTATCCCTTTCGGTGTTTGAGATAGTGTCTTTTCAAGCCATCCAAGAAACTCGTGTTTTGAGTAGGACGAAGCAGACAAATTAATGGCCAAAGGTACGATGACCGAGTTGGACTTTATGTGCTCAAGCACTCGGCCAATCACCACCTGATCAATCTGACTGGCCAAATCAAACTGTTCGGCTAAACCAATAAAATAGCCTGCATGGTAGGGTTTACCATCAACCTCTAACCCCATAAAAACTTCTTGATGCAATGGCATAACGGGATCTTGAAGGCTTGTGATAACCTGCTTTTTAAGTTTAAAAGAGCGCTTTTCAATCGCGGTTTCAAGTATGGATTTCCAAGCTGTTCTGTTAATGCCTTGATTCTGACCCACATTAAGATCAAAAACCTTCGTCTGATTCACGCCATTACGTTTTGCCTCACGCAGCGCAGCGTCAGCTCGGGACATAGCATTTGCACGATCTACTGAACCATCGATCGTCACGGCACCAATATTAGCAACGCCAATGGAATAACTGATACTCGCTGTATTTAATTCCATTAGCTCGAACATAATCTCGTCTACGATGAGCGTTAATTGACGATGATCGATGTTAGGGATCAGCAGCACAAAATCTGCCCCTGACAAACGAGCCAGTGTCGCAAAAGAAGACAATTTCGCAACCTTAGCCGCTAA
>CAZBUC010000265.1:0-3601 GCA_964494965.1 uncultured Maribrevibacterium sp. | reverse complement strand
CATCTGCTGATGCGTCATGTTTGTCTCTTGGCTCATAGATCAATTAACTCGATTTCTTTTGGCTTGTAGTAAATATTAACGGCAAAAAAACAAGGCCCTTCAGGGCCTTGGTTTATCTTACTGCTTATTGCGCATTAACCGACGGCGCTCAAAATCACGTATTCGTTGTCGACAATGGGCGATGGTTTGCTCACTCATTGGCGAGCGTCGTTCATCACGCAATTCGCCACCAAGGTTACGCACCAAGGCTTGAGCGGTTTCCAGCATAAAATCAAACGCTTTCATACTGTTCTTAGGCCCTGGTAGACCCATAAAAAAGCTCACGCCCGGACTTTCTGTCTCACCCATAGTATCAAGGTCAAAGGTACCTGGCTCAATCGCATTCGCCATACTAAATTGTACTCGACCACGATCAAAACCATCCTCGTGACGATGGAAAATGTCCATCTCACCATAGCGCATGCCACAATTCAAAATCAGTTGCAGTAATTCCATACCCGCAAATGGCTCACCATCAGGAGCAAGTATGTTTATCACAATCACCTCTTCAATCTCAGCAGGACTCGCTTGCTGCTCAGCCCCATACACGTCTTTAATACTATGGGTCGACGTAGGCTGCCCTATGTCAGCTTGGGAATAATTGTGTTCATAATCATCATAGGTAGACGATTTACTGCTGCCTTCAGCGAAATCAAGGTCCAAGTCATCGTGTTCGTAAAAGCCGTCGTCAGAATAATTTTGCTCAGATACGGCAGAGTCACCAAAGTCGCGCTCTGGCACCAAAGACGCCAACTCATCAAGATGTAAATCGTCACTTCGATAGAGCTCAGGACCAGAATCTACCTTATGAGGTACATCAGCGAGCGGCGATTTAGCCGTCTGACGAGCACTTTCAAAAGCGTTCACAATAGGATCTACCGACACAGACGCGGCTTTTTTATGCCGAATGGGCATTTTTAGGTCCGCTGTGTCACGGTCATAGTCGTCGTAATCAGTAAGATCTTCTTCAAGATGGGTAAGTTCTTGACCCTTTTTATAGCGACGAAATCCATCAATGAGAATCACTATAATAATGACGACCCCAATCAAGATTAGCCATTCACGCAAGCTAAATTCCATTACACATTCCGAATAGCATCAATTAAAGTTACGGTATTATCAAACGAAGCGCCTCAGGATTCAATTACAAGGCCACGCTGATTGCGAAAATCTCTTTAGTATTTATGGGTAAACTCTCTTTTATACCGATAATCCGACCTTTTGTCAGATCCTTGTCATAAATATTCGACAATTTCACCACTAAATCGACCGTCTCAGTTTCCGCCAAAGTCACCGTTGGCATTAAAGCATCAAGATTGGTTAGTAAAATCGGCTGATTTAAGTCTTCAGGGAAAATTCGCTGTATTGCCACAGGCATTTTTTGTCCCTTTATTATTGCGTATACCAAGAGAACATCGTCCGGCTGCCACTTACTGTCATCCTCATCCCATTCTATTTTTACTGCTAATTGGTGGGTAATAATAGGAGCAACTTGTTGATAATCAATACGACCCCGTTGCCGAGCTTTGGCAATGGCTGACAATAAGGCCAAACGTTCTGCAGAACGTGGGCTATATCGAATGGCTTCCTGCCAAGCTATTACAGCCTCTAGATAATTCTGTTGTGAAAAGGCCGCCACGCCCTTTAAATCAAGTGCAATCGCTTGGGTTGGGTCTTGTTTCAGGATTGCCTCAACGACCTCCAGCATTTTAGGCGAACTTTGATTCTCATTGCCATAAAAGAGGGCTTGGGCATATTCCACCAGTAAGGCAATGTGATCTTGCGCATTCGGTGACGACTTTTCTAACGCTTTCTCAAAGGCGATTACCGCCTCTGAATATTTTTTCGCGTTCATATAATCTGTCGCTAAAAAATACCAGTCCTCTATTCTGTCGTAACGTTCACTACGATATTGCAAAAAACGCGTTATCTTTTCTGGTGTCAGTTGTTGCTTTCGCAAATCTTCTGTAAAGGTAACCTCAGTAGCGTAACCCAGCTGTTGGTATAGGCTCACACTACCCAATACTGACACAGCAACAACACTAAACATCATCCAGCGCGCTAACGACACGTCAAAACCAAAGAAGCGACGTGACTGATTACTTTGCGAGTCAACCTCTTGATCAAGGTCATTTAGCAGCTGCCGAGATTCGCTAGGAGTAAGTCGACCCATAGCCTCTTCCTGTGCGATTTCAGCTCGCCTAACCCTTGAGAAGTTGTCCTGATAGGAATGTGTCAGCTGACTCGATGAGCGTTTCACGGCATAATAGAAGTAGACAATACACACTAATATCATGATGGCCATGAACAAATAAGCCATCATCATAATGAACGACCTCGTCGTTTGCGATTGCTCATTACCACTGTGGTAAAAACCAAAAAGCCGATCGCCAGCAAAATAAAAGGACCATACCAAAGCAGAAACGTCGCTGAAGAGTGCTGAGGGCGGTACAACACAAAAGATCCATAACGCGCGACCATATAGTCAACAATCTCCTGATCTGTTTTCCCTTGCTCGATCATAAAGTGGACTTGCTCGCGAAGATCAACCGAAATACCCGCATTTGAATCCGCCAAACTTTGGTTCTGACATTTTGGACAACGTAATTCTGCCAGTAAACTTTGATAGCGGGTTTTATTTAACTCAGATCGAAAGGTCATCTGTTCCTGCCCCAGAGCATAGTACGAGAAACTCAACATAGAAAACAACACACACAACCATAGGGCAAGACGATTACAGCGCTTCATTTCAAATACCCTTTAAGCTCTGGCCAATTTTGCGCATTAACGACGCCTTGGTGCCGATGCACTATCACACCTGAGCTATTTACGACAAAGGTTTCTGGAGCACCTGTCACCCCCATATCTAAGCCAAATAGCCCCATCTCGTCCATCAATACCTGTTGATACGGGTTGCCTTTTTCTAGTAACCACTGTTCCGCCAAGTGTTTCTGGTCTTTATAGTCAATTCCAATAATAGGAACGCCCTTCAAAGCAAGCTCGACTAAAAAAGGATGTTCGATATAACATGCTGGGCACCAGGTGCCCCAGAAATTCATCAGATATGGCCCATTAGGCAACTCTTTTTCAGTCACCATTTGATCATTTTCTAACGATACCAAGGTGAAATTTGGCACTTTTTTCCCCACAAGTGCCGAGGGTACATATTGATTGTCCTTGCCTAATTGCAAATAAAAAATACCACCCAATATTAGAAAACACAGTAAGGGTAGAAAAAACACAAAACGCCGCATTCTTAACCTCCTGTTCGCTGGCGATAACGCTTATCCAGCGCGGCTAATAAACCACCCACCATCATCATCAAGCCACCAAGCCAAATCCAACGCACGAAGGATTTAACGTAAATGCGCACTCCCCATGCCGAATCATCAAGTTTCTCACCCAAAGAAATATACAAGTCACGAGTAAAACCCGCATCCAGTGCGGCTTCTGTCATCACTTGCTGTCTTGTGGTAAAAAACCGTTTTTCGGGGTGAAGCACCGCGACAGTTCGGCCAGATTGGTACACCGTAAACTGCCCTTTACTCGACACATAGTTTGC
>CAZBUC010000264.1:0-3603 GCA_964494965.1 uncultured Maribrevibacterium sp. | reverse complement strand
AAAACAAGCGAGTCATTCGCCTCAAGGCGCGTCGGCTTACATTGGTCATTCGATGAGTTCACAAAAGGTCAGGGCGCTGGTGGAGCGCATTGCACCAACCGATGTGCGGGTGTTGGTCACGGGGCCATCGGGTACGGGGAAAGAAGTGATTTCGCGCACCTTACATGACTTGAGTCATCGCGCGGACAAGCCATTTGTTTCTGTGCATTGCGGCGCGATTCCGGCAGATTTATTAGAAAGCGAGTTGTTTGGTTACGTGAAAGGTGCGTTTACGGGGGCGGAAAAAGACAAAGTTGGCCTATTGAGTCTGGCTGATGGCGGTACCTTGTTCTTGGATGAAATCGGTGAAATGCCGCTGGCGATGCAGGTCAAGTTGCTGCGAGTGCTGCAAGAAGGCACCTTCTTTCCTGTGGGTGGACGGGAGCAGAAATACATTGATATCCGTGTGATTTCCGCGACCAACGCTGACTTACTTGAGAAAGTCCGAGAAGGCCGCTTCCGAGAAGATCTGTATTACCGAATAAAAGGCGTTAACATTGAAACCCAAGCGCTAGCGGAACGGTTAGAAGATGTCCCTGTACTGCTACAGTCATTTTTACAGCGTTTGCAGAACCAGCAATCCAAGTCACTACAACTCAGTCCTGAAGCCGTGCAATGGTTTCGAGACCAATCGTGGCCGGGCAATGTTCGAGAGTTGAAAAACGCCCTAGAAAGCGTCGCGTCTATTTGCTCACAAAATCGCATCACCTTGGAGGATATCCAGCTGTTATATCCAAGTGGTGAACCTGTTCGTCAAACCATGGCAAGCCTACCAACGAGCGACGCCTCTCTAGACGAACAAGTCCGCGACCTTGAGATTCGCCTGATTAACCAAGCCTTAGAAAAAAACCAAGGTAACCGCACCCAAGCCGCCAAACAACTGGGTATTTCACGGCAAGGGCTGATTAAAAAAATAGAGCGATATGGGTTGTAACCTTGTTTACGTTATAGAGTGGATTTGTCAGTGGTTACCTCACACGAGATGATTCCATCCTGAACTCTTACCGAAATAGCATCGCCTGTTTCAACGTCCTTAATGGAGCGAATCACTTGTTTGTCTTTGGAGGCAATGGCGTAGCCTCTTGCCAAGGTATTCAGCGGGCTGACGAGGTTTAACTTGTCGATGATACGAGCAAAAGTGGTTTGTTTGTTGGTCAAGGTGTTATTGAGCGCGCGAGCAAGGCGAGCGTCGATGTCTTTGAGCTTTTGTCTGCTTTGATCGATACGGCGAGTCGGGCTGTTTCTTTCCAGTCGATGAGTCAGATTGGCGGTTTGGGTTTGTTGCTCTAAGACTTTACGTTGTATGCTCTGCTGCAAACGACGTTTCAGCTGCTCAAGTTGATTTTGTTGTTGCTCGATTCGTTCTTTCGGGTGACGAATACGCTTGGTCATAAAGTCGAGCTGTTGTTGGCATTGCTCGAGGATGCGGGACATGCGTCGAACCAGTTGTTTTTCTTGCTGCTCGATTTGTCGAATTAATTGATTACGATCTGGACTTAAAAGCTCGGCAGCAGCCGTTGGTGTAGCGGCGCGGACATCGGCGACAAAATCCGCAATAGTGAAGTCTGTCTCATGACCTACGGCCGATACGATCGGCGTGTTGGCGGAAAAGATTGCCCGCGCCAAGGTTTCGTCATTGAAGCTCCATAAATCTTCTAATGAACCGCCACCGCGACCGAGAATAATGGCATCAAAGTGGCCGCTGCCATCGGCTCGTTGTAATTGTCTTAGAATGTTTTTGGCGGCATCTTGGCCTTGTACTAAAGAAGGTAGGATGGTCAGCTCAGTTAACGGAAAACGACGACGAAAGGCGATGATCATATCGCGAACCGCAGCACCAACGGGTGAGGTGATGATAGCAACGCGCTCTGGTTTGGTGGGGAGTGGCTTTTTGTGTTCCGGTGCGAACAAGCCTTCGGCCTGTAAATTGTTCTTTAAACGTTCAAACGCTTGTTGAAGTGCGCCTTCGCCCGCAGATTCCATGCCTTCAACACTAAGCTGGCAGTCGCCTCTAGGGCCATAAAAAGTGACGCGAGCACGTAGGCGAACCATATCGCCGTCTTTGGGTTTAAAGCGTACCGCGGCATTTTTGCCTTTGAACATGGCGCAGCGGATTTGAGCACGGTCATCTTTTAAAGAAAAATACCAATGACCCGAGCTTGGTTTGGCGAGATTGGAAATTTCTCCTTCTACCAGAATCCACGGCAAACTGGCCTCAAGTAACTGTTGTATCTGTCTATTTAGCTGTGAGACGGTAAAAGCCGTTTCTTGTAAAGCCGACGTTGTAAAATTTTTCATCAATCTCTCGTGGTTGTGATTTACCGAATGCAACTATTGGAGTAGAATTAGTTGCCATCTTAACACCCTTGTTGGCATTGGAAACTCCCCATTATGTTACGAATCGTGCAAGAAGCTTTGACGTTTGACGACGTATTGCTCATCCCCGGCTATTCCGAAGTTCTTCCTAAGGATGTTAGCCTCAAAACGAAAATCACTAAAGACATTGAGCTGAATATTCCGCTTATTTCTTCGGCGATGGATACCGTTACTGAACATCGCATGGCGATTGCTCTGGCTCAAGAAGGTGGCATAGGCATTGTGCACAAAAACTTGACCATTGAAGAGCAAGCTCGTGAAGTGCGTCGTGTGAAAAAATTCGAAAGCGGTATCGTCCGTGATCTTGTTACTATCAATCCAGAAGCCAGTGTTCAAGAGCTGATGGATTTGACTGCAGCGAACAGCATTTCAAGTGTGCCTGTTGTTCAAGGCACCGATTTGGTTGGTATTGTAACGAGCCGTGATGTGCGCTTTGTTAAAGACTTTGATAAAAAGGTCTCTGACATAATGACGCCAAAAGATCGTCTTGTTACTGCGCTTGAAGGGGCATCTTCTGGCTCTATCCGCAAATTGCTGCACGAAAATCGCATCGAAAAAGTATTGATCGTAAATGAGCAGTTTGAATTACGTGGTATGGTAACGGTAACGGATTTCAACAAAGCCACTACCTTCCCGAACGCTTGTAAAGATGATCAAGGTCGTTTACGTGTTGGTGCTGCTGTTGGTACGGGTGCGGATACCGCTGATCGCGTAAAAGCTTTGTCTGATGCGGGTGTTGATATCATTGTCGTTGATACAGCGCACGGTCATTCTAAAGGCGTAATTGATCGCGTTCGTTGGGTAAAAGAAAACTTCCCTCATATTCAAGTGATCGGTGGCAACATTGCGACAGCTGAAGCGGCAATCGCGCTTGCTGACGCCGGTGCGGATGGCGTGAAAGTGGGTATCGGCCCAGGTTCTATCTGTACAACCCGTATTGTTGCTGGTGTGGGTGTTCCACAAATCAGCGCAGTAGCCAATGTGGCAGAAGCGATGAGCCCCCGTGGTATTCCGGTGATCGCTGATGGCGGCGTACGCTTCTCTGGTGATATCGCAAAAGCGATTGCGGCTGGTGCGAGCGTTATCATGGTCGGTGGTTTGCTTGCTGGTACTGATGAAGCGCCTGGCGAAGTGGTACTTTTCCAAGGGCGTTCATTTAAAGCTTACCGTGGTATGGGCTCGCTGGGT
>CAZBUC010000263.1:0-3631 GCA_964494965.1 uncultured Maribrevibacterium sp. | reverse complement strand
TAACACCTTAGGCAGTTGCTCTGGTAAGTCTTCGGCAATCAGTCCGGGACCAAATTCATTCGCCGCTTCGCCATGCAACCAGACAGCGGCGGCCGCGGCATAAAAAGGCGTCATACCTTGTGCCAGTAAACCTACGATGAAACCCGCCAACACATCCCCAGATCCACCCGTGGCAAGATCGGCGGGGGCGTTTGAATTTACTATCACGCGGCCATCGGGAGCGGCAATCACGGTATCTGGGCCTTTTAACACCACGACAGTACCGCTTAATTTCGCAGCCATACGCGCTCGCGTTAATTTGCTGTCGGGGTGACTTTTATTCATTTCAGGGCTGTTATTAATGTCTGGGAACAGTCGCGCAAACTCGCCTTCGTGGGGTGTCATCACGCAAGGGCCATGAATAGCGCCAAACAGGGTTTGTGGGTCTTCGGCAAAGGCACTGAGTGCGTCTGCATCTAATACGGTAGCACGACCTGTCGCCAGGGCGGCTAACGCCATTTTGCGTGTGCGAATACATTCGAAACCCGATAAACCCGCGCCTGGTCCCACGGCAATCGCATTATGGCGAGGGTCTGATAGTAAATCTTCAAAATCTTCCACTTCTTGGCTTTGTTCTAACTTTGCCACCATCACACAGGTCAGTGCCGTGGCATACACGGGCCACGCTTTGATGGGCGCTGCTAATGTCACCAAGCCGGAGCCGATTCGCATGGCGCCACGAGCCGTTAAACGGCTTGCCCCCGTCATGTTTTCACCACCAAATACCACGGCATGGCCACGATGAAACTTGTGCCCATCGACACGCGGCCAAGGATATTCTTGGTACCACAGCTCAGGGCTGTTTTGCCATACTTTATCGGCTGTGGCCATGTTACTTTGGGGTAAAAGCGCTTTGTCGTGTCTATTCGATTGAAGACTCATGGGCTTTCCTTGTGATTCTAGGTCTTTTATATGTCCTAGCTTTTAGATGTTTTGGCTTTTTTGCAAGAGTTCAATTAAGACTGGCGGAACAAATTTGCGTTGTGTGGTGATGGCGTAAAAGTGCTCGTAAGCATCGGGTAGGCGTTGATATTCTTCCAACAGTCCTTGTCGAATTTCATCTTTCACAACCACCGCTGGTAGCACAGCGAGAGCGCCGCTGTCTCTGGCTAGTAGTCGCAGCATCGCCATGTCATCGGCTTCGGCTTTCACATTGGGTTGGTATTGCCATGTGGCGCAGAGTAAATTAAACGCAGCACGGATCTCGGTATTTTTCCCTGGCAATATCCACTGGGCCGATTCGTAGCCCTGTGGAAATGGCGTCGCTATTTTACTGTCTTTCGGGCCAACAATGGCGAGCGGTTGACGAGAAACTTGTTGCACAATCCAAGGTGCCTCCTTGGTTTCTGCATTCATCGGGCGATTGGTTAATACCAGATCTAGCTCATGATTGGTTAAGCCATTGAGCAGATCACTCATGCCCCGTGAGGTAAGTGAAAAGCTGACCTCTGGCTTGGCCAGCAGCGGGCTGACAAAGTGCTCCACAAAGTTTCTCGACAAGGTCGGTAATACACCGATCGACAAATGCTGTGTTTCAGCCTGAACTCCCTTACTTAAAAAAGACTCAAGCTCTTCTCCCGTATTAAAAATGTCATCCGCATAGGCCTGCACGCGCCGCCCCATGTCAGTCAGAACAAGCCGACGGCCGCTACGTTCAAACAAGGCCACGTCCATATTGTGTTCTAGTTGCTTTATCTGCAGCGAGAGCGCCGATTGCGAAATATGCAGCTCTCTAGCTACCTGAGTGAGGTTACCCACTATGGCGACACGCCAAAAATAGTATAAGTGATGGTAGTTGAGTCGGCTCATAATCATTCTATAAAAGTGAACGTTTAGTTATTTTATATATATTTTTTTAATCAATCCAGTTCTGCGATACTGTTCAACAGTTTTCTAAGGGGCCCGTTACGAGTATGTATCTTTCTTCTCTTCTTTTTATCAGTATCCCATTTAGTCTGGCTATCGCGGGTTGGCTGGTCGGTCGACGGCAAACAGACGGTCACCAGACCAAAAATCATGGTCAAACGCTCTTAGCACTGAGTATGGCACTTATAGTGGTGTTTATTGGCGCTGTGTTTGCCAAGGTTCTGCTGCCATCACCACAGTCCCAGCATTATCTGAGTGTGTCGAACCTGAGTATGGTTATGCTGGCCTTGGTGCTTTTTATGGGCATGATTCTGATTGCCTTTTCACGCAACTACATGGCATCTGAGCCTAGGCTTACTCTTTACTGGCGCTGGTTGTTAAATACCTTAGCCGCCGTCTCCTTGGTCGTTATAAGCAATCATTTGGTGCTGTTTTGGCTGGGTTGGGTGGGCATTAGTTTGGCGCTGCACAAGCTTCTAACCTTTTATCCCGAACGCCCGCGAGCGGCTCTGGCGGCACACAAGAAGTTTTTATTAGCCCGCACGGCGGAACTTTGCTTGCTGGTGGCCTTTGTTTGCTTATATCAGACCCACAACACCTTATTTATCCATGAGCTGGTTGCACATTTTAATCAACTGGCGTCGAATCCTGATCTTGCCTTAACCACGAATGAAGGCGTTGCGGCTGTTCTTATTGCCTTGGTGGCGCTAATAAAATGCGCACAACTTCCCGTTCATGGTTGGCTAATACAGGTGGTCGAGGCACCAACACCAGTGAGTGCGTTATTGCATGCGGGTGTAATCAATTTGGGAGGCTTTTTATTAATCCTGTTTGGTCCTTTATTGTTGCAAGTCTCTGAAGCCCAGTGGTTAGTGCTTATCGTGGCGGGTCTCACTACTCTTGTGAGTGCCCTGATTATGACGACCCGCATCAGCCAAAAAGTTCGCCTTGCTTGGTCGACCAGTGCACAAATGGGCTTAATGTTAATAGAGTGTGCCTTGGGCTTATTTGAACTGGCGTTATTGCATCTGTTGGCTCATTCGGCCTACAAAGCCTACGCTTTTTTGAATTCAGGCAACGCCATTAACGATGATTTGCAGCGCCGACTTGCTCCAGCGCAAGAACCATCGATTTGGGATTGGATACTGGCGGCGATGGTCGCTACTGGTCTTGTGGTGGGCGCCGCGTATTTGATCCAGTACCAAGGGGTTTGGAGCATTTGGCTCTTATTTGGTTTGGCGCTCACAATGCTGATCGCGCAACGTCATAGCCACCAGCTTAAAGCCAGCCTATGGCCTGCCATTGGATTAACGCTGTTGCTGCTGACCCTGTATAGCATGATGAAATCCCTCTTCGTCTTTGTATTACCGATCAATTCGTCGTTGCGAGTATCGCCATTGAGTCTGGCCGACCTCTGGGTCATGGGGCTATTCCTTAGCTTATTCATCACAAGTGGCTTATTACGTCATCAAGCACAACGCCCTTGGGTGCAGCGTTTATCCATGGCCTTGTTTGCTGGTTTATATCTTGATGAATGGTTAACGCGCTTGACGCTAAAAGTGTGGCCATTGCGCTTGCCCACTCGCGCCAACAGCAAAACTTTAAAGCCACAAGCGTCTATTAAGTAAGCGTTTCATCAACACTCTCTTGAACGGTCATTAATAAGGAGCACAAGATGCAATCCACCATCGGCGTCACCCAAAGCCTTCTGCTGACAGAAAACCAA
>CAZBUC010000262.1:0-3640 GCA_964494965.1 uncultured Maribrevibacterium sp. | reverse complement strand
TTTTTACCCGTAGCGTTGATTTGGTTGTCATCAATGAGACGTGTATTAATAGAAAACTCACCGATTGATTGGATGCAATTGTTGCGACTGAAGCGAGCGAAACCGTTAAAAGTAAAGTGTTCTTCCACATAGTTATTGCTGAGTTCAATGAGGGCATCCATTACTTTAAAAATAAGCTCATTAACGCTATTTTTCTTAACAATGAGTGTAGTTTCTATGCCGTGAAGTTCAGCGAAGTCGGGTGACTGGTGTTCATCAGGGCAAGTAAAGAGAATATCGACTAGGGTTTGCCCGTTGTGTCTGTGAGTCACATCCACGCATTCAATTCTGGTTTGATCAAATCTCAATAAATCAAAAATAGCTTGCACGCTTTGCGCGCAGAACAGATCGGTATTTTTGTCATTTGATGAATCAAACATGTCATGACATTGCGCCATAAGCGGTAAGTCATGGTGGCAATTAAAGGGGGTGCTGATTTTTTTCGACTTTGCTGAACGGAAAGTTAACAGCTCACGAATTTCATGTTCTCTGGCTTTTTGAATGGCTAAAAACACGGTTTGGATGATTTCTGAAGTAGGAAGATTAGGTTCTACTCGCCATTTACGGCCATACACAATTTTACTGGCTCGATCTGGAATATTCTTTTGGTAGTTCTCGCGACCAATAATACCGATTTGAATGAAAATGCCTTGACCATCTTCTGCACAAAAAATGGGGTAATGTTTAGAGAAACGGATATTTTTTAAAATAGACTCTACGCTTTCTAAGCAGTGGTTATAGCCAAAAAAATGTTGTGGAACACACGATTGGCCATTAGGCAGACTGACTTTAGGCGCCGAAATAAGGCAGTATTCCCCAAGCGTCTCGTGAGCGGACATGTTCATTTCTGTTAGTAGGTTTAAAGCGCTTTGTTTCATAGTGGCATCTAACTCAAAATAAAAAAACGTCATCAATCGGTGAAAGGCTCAGTGACTAACGGTTGAACTAGTCTCAACGGGCCAACTAACCATTTACGTCAAGCTATAGTAAGTGGATCACTTTAAGGAATGATGACGCTAATTCGCTTTTTCACCAATGAGTGTTGTTTGGTTTAATACCTCTCGTGAATGTCGTTATTTTGCTTCTTCTCCTATAATATTAGCTAACATGGATTTTATGTATAGGCCTGCGGATATATGAAAAATAAACAGTTGCCCATTGACCTTGCGGATGTTTTGGAACTCATGCTGGATGCGGTGTGCGTGGTCGATCGTGCCGGGGATTTTGTCTTTGTCAGTGCGGCATTTGAAGACATGTTTGGTTATGCTCCGCATGAAGTGGTGGGGACGCCGATGGTTAATATGGTTCACCCAGAAGACCGTTATCCGACTCTCAGCGTGGTGGAAAGTATGATACGAGGTCAAACATTACCGCGCTTTGAAAACCGCTGGATTAGAAAAGATGGTGAAGTCGTGCATGTGCTTTGGTCTGCTCGCTGGTCAGAACTGCATCAAGTGAGGATTGCTGTTGCCCATGACATTACTGAACGCAAAGTAATGGAGGCGGCTTTATTGTATGCCGCCGGGCACGATGATTTGACTGGGCTGCCAAACCGAACGCTGTTGCTGGATCGCTTACAGACGTCAATGACCTTGGCTGAGCGGGAGCAGGAAGAACTCTCGGTGTTGTTTATCGATATTGATGGTTTCAAAGAAATTAATGATATTTATGGTCACGCTGTAGGTGACGAGATGCTGCAAAAAATTGCCAGTCGCCTAGATGCCAGCGTACGAAAATCAGATACCGTAGGGCGCTTAGGTGGCGATGAGTTTCTCATTGTTCTCAATAAGACACGCTCAATTGGTGGTGCTTTAAATGTGGCTGAAAAAATACGTTCTAAGCTCGCCTTGCCTTTTGTGATTGACGGTACATCAATGCAGGTTTATGCCAGCATTGGTATTGCCTGTTTTCCAAGCAACGCTAAAGACGTACTGGATTTAGTGCAGGCAGCAGATCATGCTATGTATCAGGCTAAGAATACTGGGGGGAATAAAGTAGTGGTGGCCAATACGGCAACGACAGTTATTCTCTAAACCTTGGCAGCCTATTTTTATGGCAGTATTTTTTTTCGTTGTTTCATGCGTTAATTTCTTGGTAACAAGCCTTCTATTACCCCCGTGATTTATGATTTACTCTCTTTCATCGGTATTCCGTTTTACTATCCAACAATTGGGTAATCATCGACGAGGTCAATGTGACCTTGGTGTTGCTCGTAATCATATATATAAGGAACAATAATGGCGGCTTTTGGTAGCGTGTTCATGCCTAAGATGGCATTGGCAACATTTGAAAATGGTACTTGGAGTGAAGCGAACATGGTTGCTTCAGACAGTATCCAATTGCACCCTGGTGCTCATGTTTTGCATTATTCTAGTACCTGTTTTGAGGGTTTAAAAGCTTTCCGCCACGCTGACGGTAGCATTCACGTGTTCCGCATGGATCAAAATATTAAACGCCTTGCGCAAAGCAGTCGTTTGCTGTCTTTGCCTGCTATTGATGAAGCGAATGTGGCTAAGATGATTATTGATGCAGTTGCAGAATTCGCGACGGATGTGCCTGAGCCACCAGGATCCATGTACATTCGTCCTACTCATGTAGGGACTGAGGCGGCTATTGGTAAAGCGGCAGCGCCTACATCGTCATCTATGTTGTATGTATTATTGTCCCCAGTGGGCGATTATTTTACGGGTGGTGCAAAGGCATTACGTTTATTGCTGGATGAAACTGGCATGCGTTGTGCGCCTCATATGGGGATGATCAAGAGTGGCGGCAATTACGCGAGTGCGTTAGGCCCCATTTCTAGAGCCAGAGACGAAGTGCAAGCAGACCAAATTTTGTTTTGCCCAAATGGCGACGTTCAAGAAACTGGAGCGGCGAACTTTTTGCTAATCGATGGTAACGAGATTATTACTAAGGGTCTAGACACGACCTTCCTACACGGCGTAACACGCTCTTCTATTTTGACCTTGGCGGCTGACTTAGGCATGACAGTAACCGAGCGCGATCTAACGGTTGCTGAGTTGCTAGAACGTGCGGCGAAGCCCGAAGTAGAAGCCGTATTGTCTGGAACCGCTGCGGTTCTAACTTCAGTGGGGACGTTTATCCATAACGGCAAAGAGTACAAAGTGGGCACTGGTGAACCTGGTCCCGTTGCACTGAAGCTACGCCAAGCCTTGAATGACATTCAATGGGGTAGAGCCGAAGACAAACACAACTGGCTAACGAAGGTCGTGTAATCGCTGGATACACCACATAAATAATAAAAACGGGCTAATCCATTTGGAGTAGCCCGTTTTTTTTGGAACAGCTTATTAAAAAGTTGGATTACATAGGTTCAAAGACGGAGCCTAGGCTAGGGACGAACAGTTTGTTGTACATGCGGCTGGCGTAATCGTCTGTCATAGAGGCCATGTAGTCACAGATGATCCTTTGTCCCGTTTCGCCTTTGTCTTGGTTTTTTTGCCATTCAATGGCGATTTCTTTCGGCAATAGGCGAGCCGGGTCAGCGCTGAAGGCTTCAAACATTTCCAGCAGCATTTGTTGGCCTTTATAAACCAGCATTTGTACTTCGGGACGTTGGATGATGTGTTGCATTTCAAAT
>CAZBUC010000261.1:0-3650 GCA_964494965.1 uncultured Maribrevibacterium sp. | reverse complement strand
TACTGAATCCGTTCTGCCAAGGCTTTCACCGTAACGCCGTTCACATAGAACTTACGCACTTTTTCTTCGTCGTTCCAATCGTCATTCAGGTCGTTCCTGGCATTGTAGGCAGAATCGGTCTGTCCATCGTAAGGAGCGGCGGGTTCTTGAATGGTGTCGAGGTCTATGCCTTCTTCTACAAAGGTGTTGATGGCATCATTGTCGCCTTCATCATCAATTATGGTATCTAAACCTGCTTCACTTTCAAAGTCTTCTGGCGTGGTGTTTTTCACTTGCTCTGGTTCGCCATCGAAACGCTCGTCAGCAAACAATTCGGTGGCTTTTTTGAAGTCTAAAATGGTAAACCACAGCTTGCCGTAACGATCATCTATGCGTGTGCCTCGACCAATGATCTGCTTAAATTTGGTCATGGATTGGATGCTTTGATCCAATACCACCAGCTTGCAGGTTTTGGCATCGACGCCGGTGGTCATGAGTTCTGAGGTGGTGGCGATGACTGGATAGGCTTTTTTAGGGTTGATAAAGTTGTCTAACTGCCCCTTGCCCAGTTCGTCGTCCCCGGTGATTTTCATCACGTATTTGTCATTCTTAGCGATTTGCTCTGGGTTTAAATTCACCAAGGCGCGGCGCATACGTTCAGCGTGGTCAATGTCGTTACAAAAGACGATAGTTTTAGCCATGGGGTCTGTGCGTTTCAAATAATGGGTAATGGTTTGCGCCACCAGTTGGGTGCGTTCATCAATCACTATGGTGCGGTCGAAGTCTTTTTGGTTGTAGATACGATCTTCGATCAGCTCGCCTTTTTTGTCGATTTGGCCCTTGGTCGGTCGCCAACCTTGTACGTCCACGTCGATGTCGACTCGCACCACTTTATAGGGCGCTAAAAAGCCGTCTTCGATGCCTTGTTTTAGCGAGTAAGTGTAAACTGGGTCGCCAAAATACTCGATGTTGGACACGTCTTCGGTTTCTTTGGGGGTGGCGGTTAATCCCACCTGTGATGCTGAGCGGAAATATTCCAGAATTTCGCGCCATGCGCTGTCTTCGGAGGCGCTGCCGCGATGGCACTCGTCGATGATGATAAGATCAAAAAAGTCTGGATCAACTTGCTTATAGGCTTTTTGCGCTTCTTCTGGCCCCGTTAATGCCTGATAAAGTGCAAGATGAATTTCAAAGGCAGGATCGACTGTACGACCCATTATTTTAGTCATAGCGGTGCCAAACGGCTGAAAATCATTTATGCGTGTTTGGTCGACAAGAATATTGCGATCCGCTAAAAATAAGATGCGTTTTTTCGCGCGCGCTTTCCACAATCGCCAGATGATCTGAAAGGCGGTGTAGGTTTTTCCCGTACCCGTGGCCATGACTAACAATACTCGGTCTTGCCCTGAGGCAATGGCTTCAACGGTTTTATTAATGGCTTGTAGCTGGTAATAACGCGGGGCCTTGCCCGAACCATCGTCATGGTAATCTTGGGTAATGGTAGGTAGATGTTCAGTTTTGTAGCCCTTCCATGCACAAAATTTTGACCAAAGCTCTTGCGGTGTAGGAAAGTCTTCTAAACGGATTTCGGTCTCAAGCTGGGCTGTGTTGGTTTTGTCGTGAAAGATAAAACCATCGCCATTGGTCGCAAACACAAAAGGCACATCTAAGAGACTGGCGTAATCGAGCGCTTGTTGCATACCTTTGCCAATATCGTGCTTATTAGCTTTGGCTTCTATCACTGCCAGCGGCATACTTGGCTTGTGGTATAAGACAATATCGGCGGATTTCACTGTCTTACGAGCCGCCATTTGACCTCGCACAATGACCTTACCATCACGAAGCTTCACTTCTTGGCGAATCTGCGTCATGTCATCCCAACCCACCGCCTGTATGGCAGGCAAAATAAACTTGGTGATGATGTCTGTTTCCGTCAATTTTGCTTTATTAACACCTAAGGCCATATCGCACATCCAATGCCATTTCATCTGAGTGTCTAATATAACGAAGTTTTGTTGTAAAGCCGAGCACTTAGCCGTTTGACAATAAAACACCGGTCATCAGGTTGTTAAGTTGTTGTGTTAATTCTTTTTTCTCCATCTTTTGTTGGTTAAATAAGGCGGGTATTAAAAGGGCTTCTTTGCTCACGGCTTTGAGTGCGAAGAAGTTCATTGGTGACACGGCAAATCGGTCGATCCATGCCATTAATGTGGTTTCTAGTACTTTTTCAAATTCGGCAAACAGGGTGAAGGTTGAGTCAGCCATTTTGTGCTGTTCGCCGAGTAATATACGGTACACAGCAAGGTGCTCTGGGGTGTTGACCCACGCTTCCCAAAGTGTGATCCAGCCGTCGATCAAAGCGCTGTTGGCTTGCTTTTGCTGCTTGGTTAGACGAATTTGCATGTCTTTTTGTGCTTGTTCTGTTAACAGGGTAAGCACGTTTTCCCAGAGCACAAGCTTGGCCGGAAAATTACTGTATACTGTGGGCTTGGACACAGCGGCCGCTAATACGACTTGGTCAATACTGGTGCTTTGATAACCCTGTTCGGTAAACAACCCCGATGCTACTTTGACTATGTGGTCTTTTTTGCTGGGTCTTCCTCTTGCCATGATTGCCTCTGTTTGCTTGCGCTTTTTTAGTAGTCCATTAGAGTGTTTTACGATCTTTTGAAAGGATCTGTTCGCTTTCATTTGAAAACACTTGACGAACGTCTATCATCTCATTAAATTAACTAAACGGTATAGTTAAATAAATATCCAATTTTAGGAGCACATCATGCAAAGCGAGAACGGTTTCTACGGGCAATACGGCGGTAGCTATATTCCTGAAATCCTTTATTCGAGCCAACAGCAAATTTTGCACGCATTCGAAGAAGCCAAAAACGACCCTGAGTTTCTCGCTGAGCTGAACAAACAATGGCAGCAGTTTTCTGGCCGCCCCACGCCTTTGACGTTTTGCGCAAACTTAACGGAACACTTTGGCGGCGCGCAAATTTACCTTAAGCGTGAAGATTTAAACCACAGTGGCGCCCACAAGATGAACAACGTGATTGGCCAAGGTTTGTTGGTTAAGCGTATGGGTAAAAAGCGC
The DNA here is from genome assembly GCA_964494965.1 of uncultured Maribrevibacterium sp. GTDB lineage: Bacteria > Pseudomonadota > Gammaproteobacteria > Pseudomonadales > Marinomonadaceae > Marinomonas. The sequence goes on along the minus strand of CAZBUC010000261.1, from coordinate 580 downwards.
GTCATTGCAGAAACAGGTGCCGGACAACATGGTATCGCTACCGCCCTTGTTGCGGCACGTTTGGGTCTTGAATGTACCATTTACATGGGCGCAAAAGACATTGAGCGTCAGTATCCAAACGTATTTTGGATGAAACAGCTTGGCGCCACTGTCGTGCCTGTTACCACTGGCGCACAAACCCTACGTGATGCCTTAGATGAAGCGCTACGTGACTGGTCTTCTAGTCATGAAGAAAGCCATTACCTAATTGGCACCTCCTGTGGTTGCGCGCCTTTCCCTGAAATGGTGGCTTATTTTCAATCTGTGATTGGTAACGAAGTGCGCGAGCAAAGTGTCGCTCAGTTTGGGCAATTCCCAGATCGTCTATACGCTTGCGTTGGCGGTGGTTCAAACGCGTGTGGTTTGTTCCTACCTTTCCTTGATGACAAAGAGGTGGAAATGGTTGGTGTAGAAGCCGGTGGTAAAGGGTTAGAGCTTGGCGAACACTCTATTCGCTTGTCTCATAACTTAGGACAACCGGGTATTGCACAAGGTTTTGCCACCATGTTTCTGCAAGACGATGCAGGTCAGTTACAAGAAA
>CAZBUC010000260.1:0-3652 GCA_964494965.1 uncultured Maribrevibacterium sp. | reverse complement strand
TCTAGCTCTTTCGGCGAAGTGGGCTCCACTAAATTGGTGGCCCTTGCGGTCATTCTGATTGTGTTGGCTTTTATCATTTTCGGTGGTATCAAGCGCATCGCTAATTTTACGCAAGTCGTTGTTCCCTTCATGGCTATGGGTTACATCGTCATGGCCTTGATTGTGGTCTTCCTTAACCTTGATAAAGTGCCAGGTATTTTTGGTTTAATCATTTCTGATGCCTTCACGGCTCAAGCGGGTTTTGGTGCGGCCATTGGCTGGGGTGTTAAACGTGGCGTTTACTCCAACGAAGCGGGACAAGGTACTGGTCCTCACGCTGCTGCAGCGGCTGAAGTTCAACACCCAGCACAGCAAGGTCTTGTGCAAGCTTTTTCTGTCTACGTAGATACCTTGTTTATCTGTACTGCGACCGCTCTAATGATCTTGATCACTCAGCAATACAACGTACAAGGCTCACTAGCTGACGGTCAATTCATCGTACAAAACGTTGATCCTTCGACCATCATCGCATCCCCCGCCTTCACACAAATGGCACTGGCTAGCGTATTTGGAAATATTGGTCCTGTGTTTGTTGGCGTGGCTTTGTTTTTCTTCGCCTTTACAACCATCCTTGCGTATTACTACATTGCAGAGACAAACGTCGCTTACTTGCGTCGTGCGTTGAACATTAATGTTTCTCTTACTTTAGTAAAACTACTGATTATGTTCATGGTGGCGTACGGCACGGTGAACACAGCCGGTTACATCTGGAATCTAGGAGACGTGGGTGTTGGCTTGATGGCGTGGTTGAACATTGTGGGCATTTTAGCCATCTTTTTCATGGCAAAACCCACTATGAAAGCGCTTCGTGACTATGAAGAACAAAAAGCTTCTGGGGTCACTGACTACACCTTTAATCCGAAAGCGCTTGGCATCAAGGGTGCGGATTTCTGGGAAAAACGCTATGAAAAACAGCAAGCTGAAAAAGAAGCTAACAAGTAGTCAATTTCCTTCTTTGGTTCAAGTGCTTGCTCCTTGAACCAAAGTGCTGAAAATCAGATTATTTAGCTTACTAACAGAAAAGGCCAGATCAGATATTGATCTGGCCTTTTGCATATAACACTCTCCCTAAAGCTCATTGCTTTGCTAACGAACCTTTGTCAGCTTAGATCGCGCTTACAAGATACAGACTGACGAATGAGAACAACGCGGCAACAAAGGCATAAACCAACATAGGAACAATGGTTCGCTTGATAATGTAACCCTCTTTATTACTAATACCCAAAATAGTAGACACCGCAATAATATTATTAATACAGACCATGTTCCCCATAGCCGCACCCGCTGACTGCAAAGACAAGACCAAGGTAACAGGCAAACCCACATTCTCAGCAATCCCTAGTTGTATGCCGCCAAAAGTCAAATTCGACACAGTCGCTGAACCTGAAAAAAACGACCCTAATGCGCCCAGCAAAGCCGCCGCGTAACCCCAGCCACCACCTAATGATTCTGCAAATGTTTGCGCTAACAAAAACATAGGCGCCTGCGCATCGCCTTGCATCATTAGCTTAACCATCACGAGCGCGCCCATCAAGGACACCATTGGCAGCAATAGCCTCTGCCCCGTATCCTTAAACGCCGCGACCACAGAAACGCTCGACATTTTGAATAATGGAATACACACCATAACAACCAACAAAAAAGGAATCATCGCAGGCACATATAACGCCTTATACTCCCAACTAACGCCCTCTCCTAGAATATTTTTCACACTCAGCACTAAGGCACGGCTTACCTCAAGCTCTGCGGAGCCAATTGACCAAACAAGCCAGGGAGACATGGAATTCAGCAGCGCTTTTAACCCAAATTGAGGTATTCGAGTAACCACTAAAATGAGTATAAGCATACCAAAAGGCAAGAGCACCTTAACGATCGCACTGAGCTGCAAGGGGCTATTTTTAACGAAGGCGCCTTCGGAATAATCGCTTCGCAAAAGACCAACACGCCGCTTTGCTAAGCCAACACTGACCGCTAAACCTAAGGCTCCACCTATTAAAGCTGGAAACTCGTAATTCCATTGTGCAAATACCATATAGGGCAGAGTACAAGACAAAATACTCAATAAAATAAACAGCGCATTATCACGAATCTCTCGAATGGAAACGACAAAGCTGAGTGCCATAAAAGGCACCACGAGAGCTGCCAGACTGTTTAACAACGCCGTCTGCTTGGCCACATCCAACAACTGCGCCTCTGATAACCCTAAACCCGATAAACCAAACCAGATTGGCGTTCCAACCGCACCAAATGAAACAGGGACAGAATTCATCACTAAGGCAAAAATAGCCACTGGAATGGCAGGAAAACCCAACCCAACAAGAATGGGGGCCGCAATCGCAGCGGGGGTACCAAAACCAGACGCCCCCTCAATCATAAAAGCGAATGCCCAGCCAATAATCATCAATTGTGCGACCTTATTGCTGCTTACGCTTTCGAGCCATTGGTTCAAAACCCTTTGTGCGCCAGAAAAATGCAATATTCGGTTGAGCAGTATGGCACCAGCAACAATCGAAATTGGGGTCAACACAGACAGGATTCCTGCCACCGTATTCGCCATTAACAAGGCGCCATCTGCTTGGAACATAAATAGCTGAATAAGCGCCACAGCGACCGCGGTGACTGGCAATGCAATGTGCGATGGTATCGCTTTTCGCTTCGTCATCGCCCAGATCAACCACACAATAGGCGCACCCGACATCAAGGTATCCATACTTCACTCACCACTAAACAAATGATACAAAACAATGAAAATCACTTACCACAACTGGTAAAATTCAGTTTAAAGGCTTATGGTTTATTGTTATATAATAAGATTCGAAATCAAAACTTAACTTTAGTCATTTTGTTGTTGATTTTACACAACCCACTGCTTAAAAGAGATTTAGCACTATGAAACAAAACGACTTTCGCAAACTAGGTTGCGCTGAGTGCTCAACAGGATGCGACTTAGACTTTGAATTCACTATGGCTTTCCAGCCAATCATTAACAGCAAAACCAAAACTGTTTATGCGCAGGAAGCCCTAGTCAGAGGGCTAAATGGTGAAGGAGCATTTCATGTTTTCCAAAACGTGAACGACACCAACCGCTACCGTTTTGATCAAAGCTGCCGTGTCAAAGCTATTAAATTGGCTGCAGAACTAGAAATTTATAAAGACAGCTTTTTAAGCATTAACTTTCTACCGAATGCCGTTTATAAGCCTGAACTTTGTATCAGAACCACGCTTAACGCAGCGGAAGAGTTTCAATTCCCTAAAGAAAAAATCATTTTTGAGTTTACAGAAAATGAACAAATTACAGACAGCTCACACCTCGAAAATATCATACGATACTATCAATCTCAGGGCTTTTTAACGGCTACAGATGACTTTGGTGCAGGGTTCAATGGCTTAAGTCAAATGGCTGACCTAAGAACAGACATCACCAAAATTAACATGGCTTTAGTAAGAAACATAGATAAAGATTGCAAACGCCAGATTATTGTCAAACACCTGGTTAAGATGTTTGAAGAGCTAAACATGATGGTGGTGGCTGAAGGCGTGGAAACCAAAGAAGAATACAAAGTCCTCGAAGATATGGGCATTCACTTGTTTCAAGGGTACTATTTTGCGAAGC
>CAZBUC010000259.1:2244-3671 GCA_964494965.1 uncultured Maribrevibacterium sp. | reverse complement strand
AGGTGCAACGCAAGCCATGACGATTGCGGCCTTGTCGTTAAGCTCTGACAATAACAACGCGAGCAGCAAAAACTCTGTCAGCAGCCAACCTCTACCTGCTCAGCCACGTTCGGTAGCACCCATTTCATTGGCGAAAAAACCACTTGAGACTGAAGATACACCCGTGACTCCATCCTCGAATGTAGACATTGAACTACGCCAGAACAGCGGTGATTTCTCACTGCGTCATTACTTGGTAGCTGGATTATTCCTTTTCGCCCTCGTTATGGTAGGGGTTTGGTCTCTACTTTGGTTTAAGCGCAAAAAAGACCCAATGGAAGAAGAAGCCAACGTGCCCACCTTGCAAGAATTTGCGCCGCTCAACACACAGAATGAAACCAGCGCTTACCAAGCCTTAGTCGACTGCTGCCAGCAAAACCAGCTGCATTCTCTAAGACCCATTCTGCTGGAATTGGCACGCCATCGCTGGGGCGACGAGGAAATACGCAGTGTAGACGACATAAAACGCCTGACGTCCGTGCAAATAACTCAATTACTGATGGAAGCGGAACTCATGATGTATTCCAACAATCCCGCTCATGAGTGGCAAGGAGAACCACTCGCAGAAGCACTGGAAGAATTTACCAGTGGGCAAGCTAGGCCATCCCAAGCCAGCCAACTGAAAACCCTATACCCGAATTTTTAACCTTATTTAAGATGGTCTAATGGCAAAGATGTTCGGCTGATGATTCTGCGCAGTAAAAAGCTCGAATGCACGCCAGTCACACCTGGAATACGAGTCAGCTTACCAAGGAGAAATTCTTGGTAGCGCTCCATGTCTTCCACCACAACTTCAAGCAGATAATCCGCCGACTGCCCCGTGACTAGGCTGCAAGATTTCACCTCAGGAAAAGACTCTAGGGTCGATTCAAACAGTTCAAAGCGGTCGGGGGTGTGTCTGTCCATACTAATTTGGATGAACGCGGTCAGTTTTAACCCCAGTTTGTTTTGATTTAACAAGGTCACACTTTTATCGATCACACCGCTTTCTTCTAGCGCTTTTACCCGACGCAAGCAAGGTGAGGCAGACAAACCGACACGATCGGCTAATTCCTGATTGGTTAAGCTAGAATCTTGCTGTAATTCGCGCAAGATACTCAAATCTATTTTATCTAAACCCATAACAGGCACTCCCTTTTGCTAATTTTTACTTGTATTGCGCAATTTAATGCCATTAATATTGCAATTACTATAAAAAACGCAATCTTTTACCCAATAAAATTCGCTATGATAGAAACATAGCAAGTCACTTAACCAAGTGAACCAAATAACAACGTGAGCTTATCGGCTCCATCAAAGAATAAGGGAAAGATCATGACTTCTTTTGATCATACTAAGTACACAGCATTTAAGCCTGTTGCTATTGAAAACCGCACCTGGCCAGACAA
>CAZBUC010000259.1:0-2234 GCA_964494965.1 uncultured Maribrevibacterium sp. | reverse complement strand
GAAATCGGCCTCCTGCCGCTGACTTAGACCAGGCCAAAGCGCCCATTTGGTCTAGTGTTGACCTTCGTGATGGTAACCAAGCCTTGGTTGAACCCATGACAGTGGAACAAAAGAAACAGTTCTTTGCCCTACTGGTGGATGTGGGTTTCAAGGAAATCGAAGTCGGTTTCCCAGCGGCGTCTCAGTTGGATTTTGACTTTGTTCGTTGGTTGATCGAAGAAGAGCAAGTGCCAGACGATGTGTATATTCAAGTCTTAACCCAAGCACGCCCAGAATTGATTGCTCGCACTTACGAGTCCTTAAAAGGCGCTAAGAAAGCCATCGTTCACGTGTATAACTCAACGTCCACCACCCAGCGTGAGCAAGTTTTCCGCATGGACAAAGAAGGCATTAAACAAATCGCAGTGAACGGTGCCAAATGCGTCAAAGAACACGCCGAAAAGCACCCAGAAACAGAATGGGTCTTTCAGTATTCACCAGAAAGCTTCACGGGCACAGAAATCGACTATGCCATTGACGTCGTGAATGCTGTGACCGATGTTTGGCAACCCACACCTGAAAATAAAATTATTATCAATTTACCAGCAACGGTAGAAGTGTCTACTCCTAACCGCTATGCAGACCAAATTGAATACTTCTGCCGTCACGTCAATAAACGTGACAGCATGTTCGTCAGCTTGCACACCCACAACGACCGCGGTTGTGGTGTGGCAGCAGCAGAATTGGGCATTATGGCTGGCGCAGACCGTATCGAAGGCACCTTGCTTGGTAACGGCGAGCGCACAGGCAACATGGACGTGGTCACTATGGCGATGAACATGTACAGCCAAGGTATTGATCCAGAGTTGGCGTTGGGCGATATGGACCGCATCATAAGTGTGGTTCAAGCTTGCACCTTGTTACAAGTTCACCCGCGTCACCCTTACGCAGGCGAATTGGTGTTTACCGCCTTCTCTGGCTCTCATCAAGATGCGATTAAGAAATGTTTGGCTAATCAAACCGACGACAAACCTTGGGATGTGGCCTACTTGCCCATTGACCCTCGTGATGTGGGTCGCAGTTACCAAGAAGTCATTCGCGTCAACAGTCAATCAGGCAAAGGCGGCGTCGCTTATACTCTTGAACAAGAATATGGCTTAGCTTTGCCTCGTTGGTTGCAAGTGGAATTTAGCCCAATCGTACAGAAATTCGCTGAACAAGACGGTGGTGTTGTTGACGCTGAATCGATGAAAAACCTATTCGAAACCCACTTTATGACAGGGGATACGCCTTACAAATTAGGCAAATACGACCTTGCAAAAGACGACGTGGATACGGTTAAAGCGGAACTAATCGGTGAAGATGGCAAGCTAAGCATTAAAGGCAATGGCAATGGCGCTTTGTCCGCATTCAGCGAAGCGCTAGGCAGCCACTTTAATATGCGCGTCGACATTATTCAGTATCAAGAACACGCCTTGACAGTGGGCAGTAACTCGCAAGCCATTGCCTATGTTCAGGCCAACATTGACGGTGATCGTTACAACGGTGTTGCCATTGATTACGATATTGTTTCCGCGTCTATTCAGGCTTTATTGGCCACGGTGAACCAAAAAATCGCTGAAAACAAAGACGCCGCTGTCGCTTGATGATAAAGACACGGCTATCGTTTAAATAACCCGCAAGAAGCACATAAAAAAACCGAAAATTCACATTTTCGGTTTTTTTTGCTTATGAAATCAACAAAGCAGATCAACGAGCCTTGAATGAATAGCAAATTAAGGCAACAACTTAGAGAGTAAAACGCAATCTTCCGTGTCATTACGGCTGTTTTTAACTCTATCCAATATTTTTTGTGCAACGTCTTTTTGACGCTGAGCAACATATTTTGAATCCACCGTCTTTTGTACACTTTCCAAGTAGGTGTTTAGCTTAGGGGTACAATAGTCCTCAAACGCAAACGCATTACTGGAAACAAAAAAACTCGTTAGCCCAATCAAGGCAGCAGAAAATAAGATCTTTGGCGACATGGTCTTTCCTAATTAAAAACATCTTCAAAAATTAGACCACAGGTAACTAAAAAGTGAAACACAAAGCACGGTGCGTGTTCGGTATTTCACTATTTCACCCATATTCCTTCTACAAAGCGATAACTTGATCGCAGGTTTTTCGCACCAGGTCAGGATCATGACTCACCATCAGCACGGCGCACCCCGTTTCTCTCGCCAACTCAACGAGCAAATGGGTCACATCTTTTG
>CAZBUC010000258.1:0-3686 GCA_964494965.1 uncultured Maribrevibacterium sp. | reverse complement strand
TCAAGTATGGTAAGCGCTTGCTAAACCTTAACGCCACGTTAGCTGAAGAAAAGTATCACTCATACAAAAAGTGTTGGAGGCAATATGAAGGGTAATGGTAAGTGCTTATGCGGTTCGGTAGTTTTAGAAGTCGAGTATGCCAGCAGCGAGATTGCAGCATGTCATTGTAGTATGTGTCGTAATTGGGGTGGCGGTCCAATGCTAGTAATCGACTGCGCTGACTCTGTAAAAATATCTGATGAGACCAGTGTCATAAGGTATTCATCATCAGAATGGGCGGAAAGGGGGTTCTGTAAAAAATGTGGAACACATTTATTTTACTACCTTAAGCCTGCTAATCAGTATCATCTCCCTATCGGCTTGCTGCAAACTGATAACAGTTTTACGTTTACCCACCAAATCTTTATTGATGAAAAGCCCGAATACTATGAATTCAAGAACGAAACACACAATATGACTGGTGCCGAAGTATTTGCTCATTTTGAGGCAGAAGGGTAAGAAGCGAACAAACGGCATACAAGTTTGCATGTAACATTGGCTGTAAAAGTTAGTTTCAAAGCAGTGAACTTGTTCAATTCAACCTACATGTGGAGGTTTTATGAAAATTGTCTCTTTTACCGAAGCTCGGAATAGCTTGAAGAATGTTTTGAATGCTGTTTTTAATGACGCAGATACAACCGTAATGGAAGCGGTTCATTACGGTTTTAGCGGTAGTTCCATTCTTGATTTTCATACGTGATCTGCGTACACTTGGTTTATGAAAAGTATTTTTGTTGAGTCAACAATATTTGAGAAGTATCGTGATGTTTATCTCAGTGATGAAGAGTATAGGCTCTTTCAAGCTGAGCTAATGTCAGCTCCCAAACTGGGTGATGTCATTCAAGGTACAGGCGGTTTGCGAAAGGCTCGAGTGGCAAGTAAGGGCAAAGGTAAGCGTGGAGGCTCACGAGTGATCTACTACTTTCTTGATGAAAAGCAGAGATTTTATTTGTTGACGATTTATGGAAAAAATGAAATGTCTGACTTAACCGCAAATCAGAGGAAGCAATTAATGTCTTTTATGGAGGCATGGCGTAATGAGCAATCGTGATTTATTTGCAGAGTTAAGCTCTGCTCTAGTTGAGGCTAAACAACATTCTGAAGGTAAGCTTACGTTAAAAACGCATCAGGTTGATGATGTCTCTGAGCTTAATATCTTGCCAGATGAAATTATCAGCATTCGTGAGAAATTTAATATGTCTCGTGGGGTATTTGCCCGTTTACTTCATACATCCTCACGTACATTGGAAAACTGGGAGCAGGGGCGCAGCGCTCCTAATAGCCAAGCGGTGACTCTTTTAAAGTTGGTACAACGTCACCCGGAAACTCTGTCACATATCGCTGAATTATAGCCCAACAATCCTAATGTCACCTTGATACAAAAAGCAATGCTCTCGACCAGCATTGCCTTTTGTTTTAGTCAGTGTGCTCATTTCTCTCTCAATAAAACCAAGTAGTCTTCAGGTGTCATGGGTTTATGGAAGTAGTAACCTTGGCCTATTTCGCAGTTTAGCGCTTTTACCGTCTGCATTTCTTCGTAAGTTTCAATGCCTTCGGCGATGCTTTGAGCGTGGGTTTTTTGGCATAGGTTGATGATACAGTCGCTCAAGATATGATTAATCTTGGAAGTATCAATTGAGCTGACAAACATGCGGTCCAGCTTTATCTCAACGGGTGAGAGTGAAATGACATTGCGCATGGAGCTGTAGCCGGTACCAAAGTCATCAATCGAGAAGTTAAATCCGTGCTCTTTTAGACGTGATAGGTTCGCTTTGAAAATGCTGCTGTCATCAAAGATCGCGGTTTCTGTGACTTCTAATAAAATTCGATTAGCTGGGATTTTGTAGCCTTGTTTCAATTCAACGATCTTGTCGCAAAAGCCTGGTTGTAATAAATCTTTGGCGGAGATGTTAATCGATAGACTCCGGTCTTCGATAACATCGGGGTTCTCACTTATCCACAAAAAAACGGCGTTAAAGACATATTGGGTGATTTTAACAACCAGCCCTGTCTTTTCAGCAAGCGGGATAAAAAGTGCTGGGGAGACGTTCCCCAGTTCTTTGCAATGCCAACGCAGTAAGACTTCTGCGCCTATGATGCGCTGATCGTTTAGGTCTACTTGTGGCTGTACCGCAAAGTTCAGTTGGCCACTCTTCAAGTCTCTGTTGAGTAACGACAGCACATGCAAGTGGTGTTTATGATCAGACTTCATTTGTTTGTTAAAAATACTCCAATCATCATGACTATGCTGATTCACTTCGGCCGCTAGCTGCGCATTTTGATATAACTTCTCAATCGTATTCGCGCTTTCTGAAAAGGTGGCGACGCCAATTTTGATGGGGTAGGAAAATTCTAATCCTTCAATTGATAGGCTTTTTTCTAGTGTTGGCATTAATTTAGGTATGATGTGCTCGACATTGCGTAGCGCAGTAACAAACACGCCATTAGTGGTACTGGCTAGTATGAGCTTTACTTTGCTGTTTTCTAGCCAAGGCATATCTTGCACCTCGAGCATAGGCATGAGTGCTCGGTTGATGTTGATAAACATTTGTTTTACAGCAAGATCGGCTTTTGCAGGCCCCACCGCTTGTATTAAAGAGCTGTGGCCAGATAGAACAATTAATACAAGACAATCTGTATTGCCTTTGTCGTCTATGGGGAGGCATGAAGACGGCATTTCAGTGAGTAAGAACTGGCGATTTGGAAGCCCCGTTAACGAATCCGTTAAGTTGGTAAAGTGTCGGTCTTCGTTGAGTTGTCTTATACGGGCGCTGTAGGCAAAGGAGAACCCTAGTAACTGACAAAGTGACGACAATAAAAATGCGTATTCTGTCCAACTGTTGTAGGGTATTAGCCCCCAATAAATGAGGGAGCCCGTGAGCGCACCTAAGATTAAAATACTCCACGAAAACAAATACAGACGTGTTGCTAAGGTATGAACGGACTTTGTATAAAATGCCCAGTAAGCACACAATGCAGAGCCAGCTATTTGCATAGCCAGAAAAATCGGAGCCATTTTGTTTTCTTCAAGCAAGCCACTAATGACAACCAAAGCGACAAAAATTGCATCCATTTTAAAGCGATGTGTCCAGAAGAAAGGATGATGCTTTTCAATATTGAGAAAGCTGAGGCTAAAACGGCACACGGTCCAAAGCAGTATTGAGTGCAGCGTTAAGATATTCACCGAAAGCCACTCATGCATACGGTCATTTGGCACTAAGTAGCGACTAAACCCTAAGATAAGCCCGAGAGACAAAATCAGTCCAGCATTGAACAATACGTAATAGAAAAACGATCGCTCACGCGTCATTAGATAGATCAGAATGTTGTAGCCAAGCAGCAAGACTAACGCGGTCATTGACATGACCCAGAAGGTGTTTTGCTGTTTTTTGGCTTGATCGATCATGCTCTGATCGTACAATGCAATGGGGAGTAGGATAGGGCCACTGCTACTACGGCGAATCAGCAAACGGGTCTTTTCATTGGCGTCCAAGGCAATGGGGATCCAAATACCTTCGTAAGTTTCATTGTCATTCCAAGTCTGACGATCGCCCCTTGCCCATTCTTTTACTAAGTTCGTTCCGTGGAACAGATAAAAATTAAGCTCATCGATCATAAAGTTACTGGCTTTAAGGTAGTACCTTGTA
>CAZBUC010000257.1:0-3698 GCA_964494965.1 uncultured Maribrevibacterium sp. | reverse complement strand
CTTCCAGCGTGGCGTCACGACCTAATAATCGCTTGCTGATAAGTAGGTTCATATTAATATTGGCTTGATGTAACCACCAGCGTTTTAGATCTGACACTGGAATCCCTTCACTGTGTAGATGCGCTTCAATGTGCTCAGCGGCCATAGGACACACTTCTTTAAACACTTTACGGCCGTTTTGGTGAAACAATTTATCAGCCGCGTAAGGGTCTTCATCGGTCACACGCGTGAGATAGCCAAAGTTAGAGCGTATGTTGTTGGAGTACGAGGTCACGCACTTAGTGCTCACAACCTCGAAAGAATGCGCAGACTGACACGTTTCGCTAGGCTCTATCACAACAGCCGTTGCCACATCACCGAAAATGAAATGCGAATCTCTGTCCATGTAATTGACTTGGGGTGATGTCAATTCTGGATTAATAACCAATACACCTTTCGATGTACCCGCTCTTACCGCATCAACCGCCCTTTGCAAGCCAAAGGTGGCAGCAGAACAAGCGACCAGCATATCAAAACCAAAACCCTCAATACCCAAAGCCGATTGCACTTCAATGGCAATAGCAGGGTAAGAGCGTTGTGTATAGGCGCATGAGACAATAACCATGTCGATGTCTGCTGCGGTTTTATTCGCGGCTATTAACGCTTTTTTGGCGGCGGCAATCGCCATTTCCGCCTGGTGAGACACTTCATCGTCGCCTCGCGCATCCAGCAGAGGTCGCATACGCTCAATGTCTAGCGCGCCTTCTTTGGCGTAAATATAGCGACTTTTAATGCCTGACGCCTTTTCAATAAAAGCAGCACTGGAAAGCGGCTTTGCTTCCAACTCTCCTTTTTCAATCGATTGAGCATGCTTAATATTAAACTGTTCAGCCCAAGCATTGTAACTTGCAACAAGCTCTTCATTACTAATTGAGTAATTCGGGGTCCAAAGACCAACCCCACTAATAACAACGGAAGGGATCATTTTTTATCCTTTTTATTGTGTACGATAATTGATCTTAGTGTGCACTTAAAAATATCACTATGTGTATTATAGGCTTAACATCAAACAGAGATTGTGGAACACATTCCAGCTACAGTCCACAAAATGTAATAACAACAAAGCTTGATGATGCAAATTAGATATATCAGACTCGATGATAGTATCAGGATTCAGACAAAACCATTTAGTTACTGATTGTTTTAACAATGAAAATGCGTTTTTATTGTCTTCAGAAGGCTTGATTCTTTAAGGTGCTGGCAAGGTGAGTTTTTATGGACAATAACAACGCATTAATATTATCGGGCGGCGGTGCACGTGCGGCTTACCAAGTTGGCGTGTTATCAGCCATGGGGAAAATGCTTCCGAAAAATACCCCACTGCCCTTTCCTATCCTATGTGGAACTTCTGCCGGTGCTCTGAATGCCACTATGCTGGCCTCCCATGCGGATAACTTTTCTAAGGCTGTTTCAACCCTATCTTACGTTTGGCGCCATTTAACGCCAGATCAAGTCTACACGCTAGGGCGTTGGCCAGTCGCCAGCTCGTTAACCAAAACCTTGTTAACACTGTTCCATATCCACAACAATAACGCACCAATCGCATTGATGGACAACGCCCCTTTGCACAGTTTGCTGAGCAATCATCTGGATTTCTCACGTATCAACACCGCCATAGAGCAACGTCACCTTAAAGCCCTTGCGATTACCGCAATGAGTTACAGTACAGGAGAATCCACTACCTTTTTTCAAGGTGACGGCATGCAACAACCTTGGCAAGGAAATCGCCGTAAAGGTGTAGACGCTCAGCTAGGCGTTGAACACTTACTGGCGTCCAGCGCAATTCCTACGATTTTTCCGACCCAAAAAATACAAGGCCACTATTACGGTGACGGTGCCATTAGACAAAAATCGGCGATCTATCCAGCCATGAAACTGGGAGCGGACAAATTATTCATCATCGGTGTTAGCGGCAACCGCAGCGACAAAAAAAAGGCAATGACTCCCCCCAGTGCTGAAGAACACGCTCCCAGCATGGCGCAAATTTTAGGACAGTTACTCAATAGCGCCTTTATTGATAATTTAGAAGACGACATCACCCAATTAGAAACCATGAATAACTTGATCCGAGACCTCCCAAAGCATAAAAGAGCAAATCACCCAGAATTTCCATCACAAACATTAATCATTTCACCATCGGATGAGTTGAACGAAATTGCCCACCACTACATGGGAACATTGCCGAAAAATATTCGCGTATTGCTGAAAGCGGCTGGTGGATCCTCGACGCAAACGATGAGCTCAGCGGCCAGCTATTTACTTTTTACGCCGGAATATTGTCGAGCACTGATCGAATTAGGCTATCATGACGCCTTGTGGGAAAAGGATAAAATTATGGATTTTTTTGAGGACAGAACCACTAAATAGCCACGTGTCTTTGACCACAAACAGCGTGCTTATTTAACACCCAAGACAAGAGTCTTGGCATATTCAACATACCCAATGAGCTCACTATCTCTATACTGCCCTGTCTAGAAGTTAACGTATTTTGCAGTTCATACATTCTTGTTGGGTGCACTTCCTGTAGGCGTCTAATCAATTGTGCGGTCACCCCTTCGCTGGGCTCTATGATGTCACACCCTGCTCCTAATGCTTGCACAAACAAGTGCTTAACCAAAGGATAATGCGTACAGGCCAGCACCAAGGTGTCGATTTGCTTCTCTGACATTTCTTGGGTTAATTGGTGAATAGTGTGCTGTATTTTAGGTTCAGATTCTGGCCAAGCATCAATATCATACGCCAAGGTATCACTCGACATTACACAAACACGACTGTCAGATTTCCACAAGGCAATCAATTCGTTTAATCGAGCACTTTTGGCCGTCACCGGTGTTGCTAATACGGCAACATTACGCTGCTTGCTGAGTCGAAAAGCCGGTTTAACGGCAGGCTCTACACCAATAATAGGCAAAAACGTGCTGGCTCTGAGTGCATCTATAGCGACGACAGTGGCAGTATTGCAAGCAACGACAATGGCGGACACCTTTTCGTTTTCAAAAAAACGCCCTATCTTTACTAACCTGTCTTGCAGTTGCAAAACACTTTTACTGCCATAGGGGGCAAAGGCGTCGTCGGCTAAATACAGCAAATCCAGATAAGGATGTTTTGTGTGTATGGCATTCAGTATGGTTAAACCACCTGCGCCAGAATCAATCACCCCCACCTTTAATCCTGAACCACTCAAATTAACACATCCTCAACGGCGGCTTCATTGGGTAAGCGCACAGGTTCACGCTCTAACAAAACACCATATAGATCAAAAACAGACGCCTGTATCTGCGTCTCTAATGCCAATAAAGAATGAGCAGTATCGTCATTGTAATTAACCAACACCAAGGCTTGTTTATCATACACACCCACACCTTGATATTGCTTACCTTTCCATCCGGCTTGATCAATCAGCCAACCCGCAGCCAATTTAAACTTTCCTTCAAAAGGAAAAGACACCATAGACGGAAAGCGCTCTTTTAATTCAACATGCTGGGCTTCACTGACAATAGGGTTTTTAAAAAAACTCCCTGCATTCGCCAGTTTTTTTGGGTCTGGTAATTTTGCATCGCGAACACGACACACAAGCTGAAAAACCTCTTTCAGCAATATTATTTGAATTATTACACAAATAATTGCTACTAAGATTACTATTCGATTTTGTTCTTTTA
>CAZBUC010000256.1:0-3717 GCA_964494965.1 uncultured Maribrevibacterium sp. | reverse complement strand
CATCGCAGCCAACTTAGGTGGCCGCCGTTTAGCGGGCGCGCATATTATTTTTAATATTGTCACGGCTGTGGTGTCTATCGCCTTGATCGATTACCTGATCATGTTGGTCGACCTATTGGCGAAAGGACTTGGCATTGCGCCCAATGATTACTTACTCAAATTGGCGCTCTTTCACACCTTATTCAATGTGATGGGAGTGCTCCTGCTTGCGCCATTTATGAGTTATATCGAGCGATTTTTGATCCGCTTCATTCGCTCTGCTCCGACCAGTATCGAGCAGCCACTTTATCTACAACCTTCTGCGCTGCAAACGCCATTAACCGCTGTGACCGCCGTTCACAAAGAAGTGCTGCATTTGTTCGACAATGCCTATGGTTTGCTTGCCCATGGGTTAAGTTTGAGTCGCAAAACCATTGATTCAGACGAGTCTCTTACTGAGGCGGTTCACAATACCCGTCGCATTGTACAGCTAGACGTTGATGACGCTTACGAAGACAAAATCAAAAGCCTACACAGCGAGATCATCAGCTTTATCGGCAAAGCACAGGTACGAGAAACACCCCATCAAAGCAGCGAAGCGCTATATGCACTTAGGTTAGCCAGCCGTCATATCGTGGTCGCCGTGAAAGGCATGAAACACCTTCACAAAAACGTATCACGCTACGGCATTTCAACGAACCCAGCCATCAGGGAACGCTACGACCATATTCGCTTACGCTTAGCCAAACTGCTGCGTGAGTTGCGCTTACTCACAGAGCAAGCGGATCATTCATCATCCGACATCATGGCGTTATCGCTGGATGCTCTTAAAGTGTCCCAAGAGAAAATGAGCCAAACCCTACTCGATGAACTGGACGATATGATTCGCCATCAACGCATTAGTGCGTCTGTTGCGACATCAATCATGAATGATGATACCTATGTCAATGACATCGCCAACAGTTTACTGCAAGCTGTGAGGGTGTTGCTGACTCACCATCATCACAGTGCCACCCAACACATGCAGTTAAACGACGCCGAAATTCAACAGTTGGCAGAATCGCCACAAGATTAATATTGAGCCTTACAGAGGTGACCATGAAAGCGAAAACACTACTGGCTAAGTTGAGTCTTTTTTTTGATGACAATGTTCAGGGCAAAAAGCGAGAAATCGCCGCGTTAAAAAAATTGCTAAAACAGCTCAAGACAAAAGAAAAAGACTGGCAGGAAAAGCTCAAAAGCCTCCCACAAGGAGAGGCGTTTACCGAGCTTGAAGAAAAGATTTTAGTCATTCATCTGCAGCGTAAAAAAGGTATAGAACGACTGAATAGCTTAAAAGTCAGCATGAAAAAATAGCCTAGCGCTATAAAATGCGCTTTAGCAAGCGATCCGCCCGTGACCGAATGACTTTCTTTAGCAGACTTTGCGCCTTATCAGGGTAATCCTGCAAGGTCTCTAGTTGGCCCGAAGAGGTCATTCGCTGGGTATGCTGATAAATGTTCTCGAACTCAGCAGTGAACTTAGCCAACAAACGCTGCTTAGGGTCTTCTATTAGCAAGCCATTCTCTAAGTCCAACGCCCATGCTCTAGGGTTGACATTGTTTCCTGTCAGCAACATGGTCTGCTGATCTACCCAAAGCCCCTTTAAGTGATAACTGTGGTGGTCGTGCTTCCACAAATGAATCGACAAGCCACCCGTGGCAATATGAGACTCATTGGCGATGGCAAACTTACGCAAATTTATCTCGTATAAATACGGCAAACCACCAATGGCTTTAAAAGGCTGATCAGGAGCGAGATAAAAATCGTTCGCGGTTTTATCACCGACAATAATATGTACCTTAACACCGCGCTTTATGGCCCGCTTAACTTCTCTCAATACGACTTTAGGAAAATTAAAATACGGCGTACAAAGCACTATTTCTTTTTGCGAAGAAGCCAGTAAATCCGTAATACGCTGGTTTAATGCATTATGCCGCCTGCCAATGCCCACTAATGGCGTCACCAGAATATCCCCCTGATGAGAGCAATCTGCCTGCACACCCACTTTTCTGTAAGACGACTGTCCTAAAGAGGCACGAAACGCACGGATTGCAGGCTTTAACTCTCTGGTCGTTGGCAAAGGAGATTGGGATAAATTGGTCACTGCACCATGACACAGCATCTGATTTTGCACAAAATCCACCATGCTGTTTGCCAAAGACGCATCCTGAATGACGTGATAACGATCAAAACGATAGCGATCCAAATAATGTAAATAAACATTATTGATGCTGGCACCGCTGTAAATCACCGTATCGTCAATGACAAAACCTTTTAAATGCAGTACACCAAAAATCTCACGGTTGCGCACCGGCACACCAAAAACAGGAATAGCGTGCTCGTATTTTTCCGCAAAAGCCTGATACATAGCCGCATTGCCAGCCGCTTTTTTCATACCCTCGGTTTCTGAACCTATGAGACCCCGTTGCGCACGATGCCAATCCACACAAATAACCATATCTAGCTTAGGGTTACGCTGCTTGGCTTCATAGGCAGCGGTCAGAACGGCCCTACCCGCCTCATCATCTTCAAGATACAAGGCCACAAGATAAACCCGGGATGTCGCATCACGAATAGCATTAAGTAAATAATCACGGTACCCAAGCGCTGACGGTAAAACGTGAAACTGTTCTGGATGAAGAGCAAAAGTAGGCGGTGATTCAACTAAATTTCTATTGGGCATAATACAGAGACGCAACCTTATTTTTGACTAACGACAGACTGTAACAAATTCAACACCGTTTTTCCTAAAAAATAATCCAAATCGGCTTTAAAACACTAGACAGCCACCTCGCTCATTTCAGGATGCGTTTTTAAATACATCGCCCAAGACGAATCAATCGCCTTTACTTCCTGTTCAATCCAGCGTTTGAACGTCATGACTTTTTGGTACTTAAAATGCGGCGCGGGCGCAACAAGATAAAAGTCATACTGAGACTTCATGTAAATAGGCAACGGGCAAATCAACTGCCCCTTTTCAATCAGCTCATACACCAAACCATAACGCATCATCGCCAAGCCTTGGCAAGACAACAAGGCCTCCACCAAAGAAGTCGAATCCGCCACATGCAGATGCGACTTCAGCCCCGCATACTGACCACGACCTAAACGAATGCACAAATCCAAATCACTGTCCGCAAAGGTCGATAAATCAATACTCGGACTTAAACGCAGATTAATCTCCGGCTCCTGCGCTTGAAAGCGCCCCAAACGCGACACCAACCAACGGCTCGAAAACGACGGCACCGAACTGATTACCAAGGTATTTGGGTTTGGGTCTTCAATAACAGAGAAAAGGATAGCGCCATGAAAAACGGCACATCAGACGAAATAAATATTCTCACAAATCGTCAGCTAGACATAAGCCAATGCTGCAAAACCACATTAGATAATCTGAAAGAAAAACCATGGAAAGCGATCTTCAAAAAAATCGCCCACAACTGGCGCACTCGAAACCGACTCAGCCGCCTAGACAACGCTCAATTGAAAGACATCGGCCTAACCGCCGCCGACGTGGATCACGAAGTGAGAAAGCCGGTTTGGAAGTGATTTTTTTTGGGAAGGATGTAGGGTAAGCAAGGGCGCTTGGTGAGTGCCCTTGTTGCAGGGTTGTGATTTATATAGACAGATTTGGGTTGTATTTTAAGGAAACTGCGATCAAGAAGTCACGATGCACTTAACTTCTTTCATTTGAAT
>CAZBUC010000255.1:0-3728 GCA_964494965.1 uncultured Maribrevibacterium sp. | reverse complement strand
AAAAGATATTTTCTGCCACCGTGAGATTACCAAACAGATTAAACTCTTGATGCACCATGCCAATGCCTTTGGCAGCAGCGTCCCGTGTGTGCTGAAAAGACACGGCTTCATCGTTGAGATAAATAGTGCCTTTGCTTGGCTGCTGAACACCCGCCAGAATTTTCATCAAGGTGGATTTACCCGCGCCATTTTCACCTATGATGACGTTCACCTTGCCGCGATAAACTCGGTAATCCACTTCGTTTAACGCGATAGTGCCTGGGTAAATCATGGAGATTTTTTCAGCGCGAATGACGATGTCTGCGTTAGCTTGGCTCATCATTTGCCTCCACGAGTAATCTGTATTGGCACAGCGTCACTGATGACATTTTGATCTATGGTAATCGCAGCAATAACAGAAGCTGTCTCGCCTACCCAGCTAGCATCTGGCTCACCAATAGCCGCCATGGCGCGATTATTGAACTCTCGGGAGATTTGAGCGAAACGAATCTGGTTTTTAAAATCATCGAACAACACATATTGAGAGGCATCACGAATCGCATTACCTTTGATGATACGACCCACTTGCAAATCGATATCGGTATCGCCAACTCTTAGCGTTATTACACCTCTCATTTTGCCCAATTCTACGCTGTCGATGGTGCCATCTAAACGCACAAAAAAGCTTTGCTTGGTGTTAATTTGTTGCGTATCCAACTGGGATTTAATACTTTCCCACGGAGTGAAAGCTTGTGTTGCTTCAGGCAAGATTTTTGGCTGCCAAAGCTGATCGGCCACTTCCGACAAGGTGAAGTCTGCGAAGCTCACCACAGCATTAGGATCTTTAGGGATAATAGGATTGCCTTCAGCATCTAAGTCCGTAACAGTACAGGCTGTCAGCAGGTTAAGGCAGGCAATAAGCCCGATACAGTGAAAGAGTTTTTTATAAGACATAATGATACCCAAGGAGCCGGAACAACGAATACGCCATTCCGGTTCTGGTAGTTATTGTTTTAGGGCGAAATTGCTCAGGTTTTTTGCATTTGAACTATCGATCAACACACAGTCCATTAACTGCTTTTCAGGCAATCCAGTTGAACCCGTACGAATGAATTGATCGGCTTGTTCCACTACACGCTGCGCTTGTGCGTAAGCAGGCTGCATAATAGTTGCTTTGATGTTGGAGCCTTTAAGAATCGAATCACGTGCGTAATCTAGACCATCAAAACCTATAATGAAAACATCGTTACGGCCCGCTGCTTGTAGCGCGGCTTCTGCTCCCAAGGCCATAGAATCATTCCCTGTGAACACTCCTTTAATGTTTGGGTTCGCTTGTAAAATCGACTCCATGCGACTAAACGCTTCGGTTTGACTCCAATTGGCAGACTGACGAGCTACCATTTTGAACTCTGGAAAGTTATCAACGATATCGTGGAAACCTTCACTACGTACTTGCGCGTTAGTGTCGGACTCTGGCCCTACTAGCTCAACGTATTCACCACCTTCCCCCATTAATTCGACAAACTTCTCACCAGCAAGCTGAGCACCTTGGAAGTTATTCGATACGATTTGCGTGACAGCGATACCGGTTTTATTGATTTCACGGTCGTATAGGAAAGCTGGGATTCCGGCTTTTTTCAAACGCTCTAGCGATCCAATACTGGCGTCTGCGTCCGCATTATCCAAAATCACCGCTTTGGCTTGACGTGCAATGGCTGTTTGTATCAATTGATTTTGCTTGTTCAAGTCTCCGTCATGAGATGCCACCAGGGTGTCATAACCTAACTCCTTCGCTTTTGCATCCGCTCCTTGAGCCCCAGCTTTAAAAAAAGGATTGTCATGAGAAGGGGTAATAATGGCGATCAAGCCATTGCTAGCTAAAACGCTGGTGCTGGCTAAGGTTAGCAAAGTTGCAGCAAGGCAAGATTTCAAGAAGGTTTTCTTTTTCATGGTCTGTCTCCGGTATGCTTATTTTTATTAAAATACATCGAATAGCAAACGATTGCGTAATCGTTTGCTATTTTTATCGCAAGCACACGGAGCTTGTCAATGAATTCTTGACCAATTAGAAAAAAACTATATTTATCATACAGTTAAGAAGAAAAAAGTAGGAATATCTGATGTAATTTAACGACAAACAATCAAGCAGCTGAATTATAAGGACTTTTCTATGCGAAAAGACTTCCTAGCAGCTCTATTTTCAACCTTAAAATGCGTTTTTCGTCTAAAATCGAGCAGAGAACCCTAAAATCTGAAAGGAAAATACAAAATAAAATAACAAGAAATCGGCGCTATCTTGTCGAAACAGAAGCCACCGATGAACGAACCACTAGGTTTGGCTCCAGCATGATCATCTTGCCTTCTTGGCGCGGATTCTCAATCCGCTCAATCATTGTGCTGATCGCCAATTCGGCTAATCGCTCTTTAGGTTGATTAATGGTGGTTAAAGGCGGGCTAAAATAGGCAGAATACAGGCAGTTATCATAACCAATGACAGACAATTGCTGCGGGATCTTAATACCAGACAACTGCGC
Source organism: uncultured Maribrevibacterium sp. (assembly GCA_964494965.1). Taxonomy (GTDB): domain Bacteria; phylum Pseudomonadota; class Gammaproteobacteria; order Pseudomonadales; family Marinomonadaceae; genus Marinomonas. The sequence continues at coordinate 1,215 of CAZBUC010000255.1, read as the reverse complement.
TTCGCTCATGGCCCCCATTGCCATGGCATCGTTACCGATGAACACGGCACTCGGCAAATTCGCACAAGATAACAATTGGCGCATCCCTAATTTACCACCTTCAAATTCGAAGTCAGATTCAATCACCCAGTCATCTTGAACGACCAGATTTGCTTGCTCCATGGCTTCAATGAAACCGTCTAAACGCTGCTTGGCGGGCAACTTTTCTAACGGACCACCAATATAGGCGATGCGTTTATGGCCTTGCTCTACAAGGTGCTGAATAGCCAGATGTGCGCCTTTTACGGAGTTATCTTGGATGCGATCAACGTAGTCATCAGAGGGCCCCCAATCCATTACCACCATAGGTAAATTGCGTTGGCCGATCAAGGAACTAAATAACGAGTCATCATAGGAAGAGCACATAACCAAAATACCATCGACACGCTTTTGGGTTAGCATTCGCAGATAAGAATTGGTTTTTTCGAGCTCGCCATCGGTATTACAAAGCACAAGATTGTAACCTTCTCGATAACAACACTTCTCGACTTCGTTGACCAATTCAGCAAAAAAGGGATTCAACGTAGTTGTGACCAACATACCAAGACTTTTGGTATTTTTTACCTTTAAGCTGCGAGCAACAGCACTGGGAGCGTAATTGAGCTCCTCAGCGGCTCGAAAAACCCGTTCTTGTGTCGCTTTGGCCACAAAACGCGTTTTGTTCAAAACATGAGAGACTGTGGTAGTTGATACTCTAGCCAGCAACGCAACGTCTTTGATAGTCGCAGACAAACTTATACTCCCTTTTGATCTATCTCAAGAAGAAACCAAAACATCAAATTCTATAAAAAACACATCAAATTTAATCTCAGTAAAAAGATACAAAAACTCAGCACTAAAAACACGCTTAACAAATTTGTTAAACTGCAAAACTGATTTTTTTAACTTTCGTGATTAATGAGTTTAAACTAAAACATCGATCTTGATTCAGATTAAAAAGGGGCTTTTTAAGAATCTTCATACAAATATAAAAGATAATAAGGAATTTTATTAGTAAACAACAACAGCATACGCAGGTAGTAAGCTTTAAAAAGATGCGACATCGTATTGATGTGATATTCGGATTTATATTTAAGAAATATAATAAACTGTAATTTTAACCATACTTAACAGGTTAAGTAATGGCGGAATGGACGGGACTCGAACCCGCGACCCCCTGCGTGACAGGCAGGTATT
>CAZBUC010000254.1:0-3745 GCA_964494965.1 uncultured Maribrevibacterium sp. | reverse complement strand
TGCCGCCATATCTTCAATCACCACAAGCACTGGAATATCAGGATAACTTTGCTCTTTGGCACGAATGGCATCATAAATTATGCCTGAATGCACTGGGCTACCGCCCGGACTGCTCATTTCAATCACGACACCTTTTAGGCGTGAGTTTTGGTAAGCGGCATCCAACAAACCAACAAATTCAGAGGATTCAATTTCACTATCGGCGCCGATCACACCTCGTATTGGAATCATGGCCACAACATCCCCTTCGAAACTTACGTCCTGAAAGTTAGACTTTGCAAACCAGCCACCGATAACGGCCAAGAAAATCGTTAACGTGGTAAAGCGAAAGAATATCCTCCAGCGTCTAGCACGCCGTTTTTCAATTAAATTGTCATTGAGCGTTTTTTCCAGTAATGCCCAAATCTCTTTATTTGGATCAAGTCGTTCTGAATCTTGCGCATCTTCTGTACGTGATTCCGCTGCCTCATGCTTTTTTTCAAGGGATTTCTGTTGATCTTCGTCTTCTGTCCAGCTCATGCCTTTATAAACCTAAAATAGTAGTTAATTGATTGAAGTTATTAAGTAAACCGTATGGTTGAAGCGCTTCTAAACGAGCTTTACTGTGAGCTCCGTAGGTAACGCCAACGCTCTTCATGCCTGCGTTAGTTGCCATGTTTAAATCGTATTCTGTGTCGCCCACCATGATAGGCAGATTTTTATCAATAGAATCAAACAAGGTACCGTCCCAATCAAAAATTACCAACTTAACCATAGATACCTCTTAAGAATAGAACGATGAAAGTGTACCATAACCGAAAATGACAAAATAAGGATTGGTAATGACGACTGGTTATACATTAGAACAACTTTCCATTGAGCAAAGTGTTGAGTATCGTAAAGTAGTGACGGAAGCAGACGTGCATGCTTTCGCAGAAGTGACAGGTGACACAAACCCCATTCATTTAGACTCCGAATACGCTGCAAGCACATCATTTGGGCAGCCTATTGCCCATGGCATGCTAACGGCTGGTTTTATCTCCGCAGCAATTGGTACACAACTACCTGGGCCTGGCTGTATTTATCTTGAACAATCGCTTAAATTTCGGGCGCCTGTCTTTATTGGTCAAGAAGTGGTCACTACTGTGACGGTCATAGACATCAACGAACGTCGTCGTCGCGCGACATTAAAAACGGTGTGTGAATGTGAAGGGAAAGTGGTTGTCACTGGAGAGGCTGTCATTATGCTGCCAGCATCCAGCTTATAACCCTCAAATAGAGAGAACATATTGTCCTCTCTATTTCTCTTAGCTGTCGTTCGGTAGGATCAGAGTTAGGTTTTTTTATTTATCAGAACGTAATTAAGAAAACTTACGTCAATTGTGAAAACCTTCTGTGATTTCTGTCGAATAAGATCTATATTGATTGCATAGTATTTCATTTTGAGGTTTTGATTGAGTGGCGGTTATAAGAGTTCAGTTTGTTCTTATATTTGCAGTTTTGTTGGCGTCTTTGCTGACGGCAACTCAACGTGCCGATTCTGAAAAAACTGTATCTGTACAATGGTTAGAACTTGTTTCTGAGCAAACGTTCTCCGATCTGCCATTACTAGAAAAAGAAGATAAAGTAGATGCTGACTTTCTTACACATCCTACTTTCTTTCAAAAAACACTTTTTTCAAATAAATCAGGCTCTGACTCACTAACAAAATCCCCCCATCATCAATACAGAGAAAACCACCTTCCAAGAGCGCCCCCTTATTCACTGATCTAGCCGACCCTTTTTTATTACAATATAATTTGGAGCTATATCATGAAAACACTTACTTATGTGTCAACAAAAGGCGTTGATGGACTTGTTTGGCCAGCTATCTCAACGAATACCGATCTTTATTCTTCTGCTTTATTAGTGTTCACGGACTTTCAAAAAACAGGCCCTAGAGTAATTGAAAGCCACACTCAAGCGTATGACCTAGCGCTATTAATGAAAAAAGAACACGTGCGCATGAAAGTGGTCGTTGATGAAGCCAATCACTTTGTTGGCATTATCAGTCTTGAAGACTTAACGGAAGACGTCTTTATCAAGCATATTGCGAATGGTTTTATGCGAGATGAACTACTAGTCGCAGACTTAATGCGACCAAAAGAATCCCTGATTGCTCTATCCTATTCATCTTTAAAAAAGTCCGATATAGAGTCATTGCTCTTCAGCCAGCGTAATAATACGTTTCAACATTTGTTGGTAATGGACGAAGACATCAGAAGCATTCGCGGCATCATTTCATCTAATGATGTTGCCAGACAGTTAAGGCTAGATGTAGATATAGCGTGCTCTAATTTTGCACAAATATATGAAAAAGCCATTGCCAGCAACAATAAGAGGTCTAAAGCACGTCAAGTGGCTTAATGATTTTGCCATTTTTTAAAAGCCTCAACTTAGCATTTAGACTAGGTTGAGGCTTTTTTCTCTATCCAATAATAAAACACGTCATTCTCTTGCTGTTGACTGATCAGCTTGTGTCCGAGGAACTGACAAAATTTAGGAATGTCACGGGTGGTAGATGGGTCCGTTGCGATCACTTTTAGAATGTCTTTTGAACTCAGTTTTCTCATTTCTACATGCAACATCATTACCGGCTCCGGGCACAGCAAACCTGTAGCATCTAACAGCGCTTGATACTTCATGACCATCCTCTTTATCGTTGTACTGACGTATTTTGTGCCAGCCACTTTTCGGTTTCTAGAGCGATTTGCCTAATGTTGTCGGCAATGGTTTTATTATATTTTTTTAATGTCTTAAAGTCATGATCTGCGCCTTCTATCCACAGAATATCAATATTGTCTGGTAAAGCTTGACGGCTTACCCAATCAAAATGACCTAGTGGATCCCTTGTTCCTTGAATAATTAAACAAGGCACCTGCACATCTTCAAGGAACGACAACCTGTGTTTTTCAGGCTTACCAGCAGGGTAGAACGGAAAGCCATAACACACTATGGCTTTCACCATGGGTAAATGAGACAACTGCGCCGCCACCCTGCCCCCCATGGATTTACCCGCAACAACACAGGCTTTTTCGTGTTCAATCTGGCGTGAAAATTCAGGAATAAGTGTTTCGAACCGCGGTGGAGGTCGCTTCTTTCCTAAAGCTTCTTGCAGCTGCATGTAATCGAATGTCACCGGTATTACTGGATGCTTTCTCACTGTGCTTATGGCATCGCATAATTGAATTAGAAAATCATTTTGATGTCCGGCCCCTGCCCCATGAGCAAGATAAAATGGCAGTGTTGACATAGCGGTTTTTCCTTAACAGAGTGGAATATTCACATTGTGGAAAGTAATCATTGATCTGAGTCAGAAGTTCAACGCCAAGGAAAGTGTAAACTCCTATTAGAAAATTTAATAGGAGGCCCTTATGATTTGGGACACTGCACTCATCAACAAATACGACCTATCTGGGCCGCGTTACACATCATACCCAACAGCACCACAATTTAATGCGAGCATTAGTAAAATTGCGTTAATTGACAAAATGATAATGCCATCAAGCAATAAATTGAGCTTATATTTCCATATTCCTTTTTGTGCGCACCTCTGCTATTACTGCGCATGCAATAAAATAGTAACCAAAAAATATTACAATGGTAAAAATGGAAATCAAAAACTAATCAAAATGCTAAATTCAAACATAAATTACCAGTAATAATTAAATCAGTCCTAAAAGTAGCAAAAATAGTTAAGCAAAAATTTAAATAAAAATCCCTAACA
>CAZBUC010000253.1:2487-3754 GCA_964494965.1 uncultured Maribrevibacterium sp. | reverse complement strand
CGATTGCTAGAGCCTTGGTGCGGAATAAACCCATTTTATTGTTGGATGAGCCTTTTAGCGCTCTGGATCCAAGCTTGCGGGAAGAAATGCTGTATTTGGTCAACGACGTTACTCAGGAATTAGGGTTAACAACTTTGTTGATTTCGCATTTGCCGCAAGAAGCCAGTTTGATCGGTGGGCGGGTGATACTCATTGAACAGGGGCGGATTTTGGCCCACGATGCGGTAGCGGTTTTGTCGCAGCCAGATCCTCATCCGCTTTTTTCTCATTATCTTGGTGTTTCTCGTCACTCGACAATCTAAGCCAATTCGGTTACACAGTTAGTCAAGCGTTGAGGCTTCATTTTTACGACTGTTTTTATCCATTCAAAGAGCAATATACCTTGGACAATAATGAATTGTTAAAGAAAGGCATTATGATGACGATCGCCTATGCCTTCGTCATGTCGTTGACGGCGTTGGCGGCCAAACAAGCCCAAACCATGATTGCCGTGTCTACTTTGGTTTTTTGGCAAAGTGTCTTCTGCGCTCTGGTGCTCTTGCCCCAGATGCGAGGACGCTGGCAAAAGCGTCCCTTTTCTGTCTGGAAGATTCATTTTTTACGTAGCTTTGGTGGCTTTATTGGTTTTCTTTTTTACTACTGGGCCTTGAATCATATTCCACTGGTTGAGGCTTCTTTGTTGCGTACTTGTGCCCCCTTGTGCGTGCCATTTATTGTGCTGTTGCTTCATAAAACTCACATTCCAAAAGCACGTTGGTTGCCATTATTTGTTGGGTTTATTGGCGTTGCCTTGGTGATTCAGCCTACTCCTAGTCACTTAAATCCGTGGCATCTTGTTGGTTTTGTATCGGCCATTGGCTTGGCTTTGTCTATGGTGACAACGCGCATGCTATCTCAGCAAGTGTCGGGTCAAGAAACCTTGTTTGTGTACTTTTTAGTGTCCAGTTTGCTGTCTCTCCCATTGATATTGGCCCAAGAGGCGTCCTTGCTGGTGCCTATGGCCGCTTGGCCTTTCGTTGCGGTTGTGGCTGTGACGCTTTATGTTGGTATGTACCTTTACAACAAAGCCTACACCTTTGCCCCCGCCAGTATTGTGTCTCCAGTCAGTTATATCGGAGTGGTGTTTAGTGGTGTTTGGGGATGGGTTGTCTGGGGACATGTGCCAGACAGTTATGCAATTTTGGGGATGTTGTTTATTTTTGCTAGCCTGCTCATCAGTACTCGTATTGCTCGCAATAAAGGCGATACTCCATTGAAGAATCAAGGA
>CAZBUC010000253.1:0-2477 GCA_964494965.1 uncultured Maribrevibacterium sp. | reverse complement strand
TAGGTATCGCCTAACAACGGCTACCTAGACAAGATAAGGTGCTTGTCTTGTCGTTATCTCAGTATATCTGTTGAAGTAGAAAATCAGACCTTGTTTGTTTTGTGGCGTTTTGCCCAATTTTGCACAAAGAGCCCAGCTAAAATACAAGCTAAGCCAATTAGTGTTGAGCTTAATATGGGTTCTCCAGCAAATTGCGAGAGCCAAACAATAGACAATAAGGGCGATAAAAAGATTAAGTTCGCTACTTGACTAGCATTTGACGTCAATTTGAGGGCTTTGTTCCACAACACAAAGCTTAATCCCATCTCGAATAAGCCTATGTAAACGGCTCCCCATACACCTTCTGCTTTCCACTGAGTCAGTTCGCCCGTTGCCGCCGCCAAAAGTACAATGAGAGGCAGCGCAAAGGCAAAATTTAGGGTTAAGCCGATTAAGCTTGGACGTTCATCTTTAGTGTTAAGTAGCCAATAAAAGGCCCAAATGACGGTACTTAATAGGGCGAACGATACACCGATCCCGTTAGAAAATTCTAAAGAACCAATTTCCCCCCGGGTAGAGATGTAAAGCACGCCAAAATAACAGGCGCCGGCGGCTATGTAATCGGCCACCTTTAAGCGTTGTTTTAAAATTGGAACGGCCATAAAACTCAGCATGATGGCCCAAGTATAGTTAATAGCTTGAGCTTCCTGCGCTGGCAGCATGTTGTAGGCCTGCAGCAAAATTAAATAGTAAAGAAAAGGGTTGATGGCACCAAAAAAGAAGGAGGACTTCCAAGACTGTTTTGCATAAGAGAGAAGAGACTTTACCTCTCCTTTTGCTATGAGCAAGCACACTAAAAAAATAAGAGACACTAGATTAGCGATCAGCAGCAGCTGAACAGGCGATAAATGTTTTAAGGAAATAGAAAAAGCGGTTGCAACGGTTGACCAAAGTAAAACCGCGCCTAGGCCGTAAAACATGGCTTGGGTGTTTTTTGAGAACTGGCTCATGAGTATGTCCGTTTATTGTTATTTGAGGTGGTGCTAGAAGCGTAAAGTCACGCCAGCAAATAAGGAAGAGACAGTGTTGTCTTCTACAATGGGGCTTTTAAGTATCTTATCGGTATAGTGTGTATGGCTAAGGCCTACCATCAAGTTAATATTTTGAGACGCTGGATAGATACCTCGAACACCATAGCGGATAAAGGAAACAGCATCGCTTTTGTAAGCATCAATAGCCCCCCCTGTTCTGTTTGATTCCGTCTGCGACACACCAAATAAGTGATTACTCATTTTGTTGTCCATGTAGCGATAAGCAATAGACGGAATGACTCTCCAAGCCGCCATTTGGATTGGATACCCGGTTGATATTTGGGCGTAGTACCCGTCATGCTCACCACTCACATCCTGTGCTATTTTTGTGGTGATTGGGCCTAATCTATAAGAAGCAAACGCCATAATACTGGCGTCTCTGTCATCGAGTAATTGGATATTTGCATCATTGGAGTCATCAGGATCGAATCCAGTGCTTTCATAAGATAGACCAATCGTAATATTTTGAACGGACTGCTTAGGTAGAATTCGATAGCCTACTTCAGGAAAGCGCAAATAAAAATGCTCAGTATCATAACTTACATTTGGGAATAAGGTAGATTGAGAGTCGGTGTCTTTGTAAACGGATTGTGATTGGGTAGCAATGATTCCCAGAGTGGTCTCGGCCTGAGCAATAAGTGGAGCAACCAATAACACGACTAAGCTCGTTTTTTTCATGATATCCATGTCCGTAAAATAGGGAAAAGATGGCTAACTCTCGATAGTTACTAGCTCGATTCTAGGAGCTTTGATTAGAGCTGTAAAACACTTTTTCGATATGCGTTTTTATTACTTGTTTGGTTTAAATTCTGGGGGGGGGAAGACGAGGTTATTGTGTGTTTTCTTTGTTGATGTGCTTATTTCGTTTACTTATTGTTCGCTCGTGCTATATAATGCGCGTCCCTGTAAATCAATACTCCTTGTCTCACAGCTTTATAACAGGGGGAGCGTGGAGACTAAGAACCCATAAGGAGAGCTTAAATGCGTCATTATGAAATCGTCTTTCTGGTTCACCCAGATCAAAGCGAACAAGTACCAGCAATGGTTGAGCGTTACACTAATCTAATCACTGAAGATGGTGGTAAAGTACACCGTCTGGAAGATTGGGGCCGTCGCCAACTTGCTTACCCGATTAACAAAATTCACAAAGCACACTACGTTCTAATGAACGTTGAGTGTTCTGACAGTGTTTTGTCTGAATTAAACGACACTTTCCGCTACAACGATGCCATCATCCGTAATTTGGTGATTCGTCGTAAAGAAGCGGTAACTGACGTATCTCCTATCAAGGCTTCTGAAGGTCGTGAGGGTCGTGAAGACCGTCGCCCCATACAGCAGTGCGGGATCTTGGATGGAAAGATCAAGGCGATCGCCCGTCAAAAGGGTGCCGTCATACCAATAGGCCAT
>CAZBUC010000252.1:0-3777 GCA_964494965.1 uncultured Maribrevibacterium sp. | reverse complement strand
TTTCTTTTCTAACTTCCTTGTAAAGAAGCCTAGCATAAGCTGTCAATTTAAGTTGATGTGAGTCTTCTCTTGTGATGCAATTTTCTATTGGGTTAACAGGTTACCAATCTGATGCTGCTGATTTAGGTGTTTGACATAAATGAATAAAAAAGATGTATACGAAGCTATCACCGCCGCTTTATTGCGACGCTTTGAAACAGCGAAATGGGCCGCAAAGCAAGCGCATGATGCCGCAACGGATGAAGAGAGTGTGGCGGAAAATAAGTACGACACGTTTGGGTTGGAGGCATCATATTTGGCTCATGGACAATCGAAACGTGTGCTGGAGTGTGAGAGCGAGTGGCTTTGTTTTAGTAAAAAGACGCCAGTATTCTTTTCTGAAGACAGTGCCGTTGAACTTTGGGGCTTGGTTTCTTTGGCAAGAGAGAATTCAGAGTGCTCGGCTGAAAAACACTTTTTTATTTCGCCTTGTGCCGGTGGGCTCCCTGTCGAGATGGCGGATCAAACGGTTTATCTTGTTACTCCATCCAGTCCGGTGGGTAAAACCCTACTTGGTAAACATATTGGAGATGAAGTTGAATTGCTTCAGAATGGTCAAGTGGTGCGCTATGAAATTATAAATTTAGTGTAATAAGGGTCTCTTCGGGTTCAGATAAACTTGGTGCTGCCTCTTAAAAATTCGCTCTAGCCCTAAAATTTGGCTCAGACCCTAGAGAGTCAGACCCTGTTCGCATATAATGCGTTGCCTTAAAATATTCAGTTTGTCTGTTTGATCCTCAAAGATCCGAGATTTATGGCTGATCAAACAGAAAACACTCTAAGAACACATCACTCTCTTACTGAGACAGTAATAGGAAAGAAATTATGCGCAGCCATTATTGCGGCGAATTAAATGCTTCTAACATTTCACAAGAAATCACGCTTTGCGGTTGGGTTCATCGTCGCCGCGACCACGGTGGGGTTATTTTTCTAGATATTCGTGACCGAGAAGGAATCACGCAAGTTGTTTTCGATCCAGACCGTGCAGAAAGTTTCGCATTGGCTGACAGCGTACGTAATGAATACGTAGTGAAACTAACTGGCTTAGTACGTGCTCGTCCTGAGGGAACCACTAACCCAAATATGCGCACCGGTGAAATCGAAGTGCTGGGCACGCATCTTGAGATATTAAATGCAGCGCAAACCCCGCCTTTTCAACTAGATGAACATCAATCAGTCGGTGAAGATGTACGTTTAAAAAATCGTTTTATCGATTTGCGTCGTCCTGAAATTCAGCAAAAAATGCGTTTTCGCTCAAAGGTCACCTCCGTCTTGCGTCGTTACTTGGACGGAAATGGCTTTTTAGACATTGAAACACCTATCTTGACTCGTGCAACACCGGAAGGGGCGCGTGATTATTTGGTGCCGAGCCGAACGCATCAAGGCAGTTTTTTTGCACTGCCTCAGTCGCCACAACTCTTTAAACAGTTGTTGATGGTTTCAGGATTCGATCGTTATTATCAAATTGCTAAGTGTTTCCGTGATGAGGATTTACGAGCTGATCGTCAACCAGAATTTACTCAAATCGACATAGAAACGTCTTTCATGGGTGAAAAAGACATCATGGCGATGACGGAAGACATGATTGTTAGCTTGTTTAAAGAGCTAATGAATGTTGACCTAGGGGTTTTTCCGCGTATGCCTTACTCCGAAGCTATGGAGACGTACGGTAGCGACAAGCCTGATCTTCGCATTCCGTTGACCATAGTGACTGTGTCTGATCTTATGGCTAACGTCGACTTTAAAGTGTTCTCAGGGCCAGCGACGGATCCTAAAGGCCGTGTTGCTGCATTGAAAGTGCCTGGTGGAAATGCGCTAACTCGTAAACAAATTGATGATTACACCAAGTTTGTTGGTATATACGGAGCGAAAGGACTGGCTTACATCAAAGTTAACGACAAATCTAACCTAGAAGAAGGTTTACAGTCGCCGATTGTTAAGTTCTTGCCTGTTGAGGTTCGTGCTGCCTTACTAGAACGCCTTGATGCACAAGATGGTGACTTGATTTTCTTTGGTGCGGACTCGGCAAAAGTGGTTAACGAAGCGCTTGGTGCCTTGCGTTGCAAATTGGGTGATGACTTAAATCTTTACACATGCAAGTGGGCGCCACTCTGGGTAGTGGATTTCCCTATGTTTGAAGAAACCAGTGACGGCGGAATCACAGCTATTCACCACCCATTCACCGCTCCTTCTTGTTCTCCCGAAGATCTGAAGGCCAGCCCATTGACGGCCCTGTCGCAAGCCTATGACATGGTTTTGAATGGTACGGAGCTTGGTGGTGGGTCAATTCGTATTCATCAGTCTTCTATGCAAGAGACGGTTTTTGAGCTGCTAAATATCAGTAAAGAAGAGCAGCAAGAAAAGTTTGGTTTCTTGTTAGATGCTTTAAAGTTTGGTGCGCCACCACATGGCGGCTTGGCGTTTGGTCTAGATCGTCTTGTGATGCTGATGACAGGTTCGAGCTCGATTCGCGACGTCATTGCCTTCCCTAAAACACAAAGTGCAACCTGTCTGTTGACGCAAGCACCGGGTGAAGTCAGCGAAAAGCAACTGAAAGAACTGAATATTCGTGTCAGAAAACCCGTGGTAGAGTCTTAATGTCCTTTTAAGGTCTCGTGAACGCCAGTTTATTGAAAGTAAAATGTAAAAGGTCGCTGAGTAGCGACCTTTTTTTATCCTGTAGCATTGCATACTGGGTAAAGGGCTGTTGAAATATACAGTGATTATAAAAGGTTTGTAAAAACATGCTTTCCACCAGAATTTTAGCCATAGACCCGGGTTCACGTGTAACCGGATTTGGTGTTGTTGATGTTTTGAACGGCAAAACAACTTACGTTACGAGTGGTTGTATTCGTTTGCCCGATGAAGTGCTTTCTGTGCGATTGAAACACATTTTTAACCATGTCAGCGATTTGCTAAAAGAGTATCAACCAGATGAATTTGCGATTGAAGAGGTTTTCTTAGCAAAAAATGCCAATTCAGCATTAAAACTTGGTCAGGCAAGAGGTGCTGCTATTGTCGCTGCCTCGCTCCAAGAGCTAGTTGTTCATGAGTATGCGGCAAGACGAGTGAAGCAGTCTGTCGTTGGAAATGGAAACGCAGACAAAACTCAAGTTCAAATGATGGTTCAGTTACTATTGGGGTTATCCTCTAAACCTCAAGCTGACGCGGCTGATGCATTAGCTATTGCATTGTGTCACGCAAATACGCGCACTTCTGGCGGTTTAGAATACGGCACTGGTAAACGCGCTGGACGTTCATCTAAACGCTGGACTGAACAAGATGTAAGGAAGGCCTTGTGATTGGACGTATAATTGGAACCTTAATTGAGAAAACGCCTCCCGAACTTTTAATCGATGTGAATGGCATAGGTTATGAAATTAGTGCGTCCATGGGCACCATATATGATTTACCCCCGATCGGTGAGAGGGTCATTTTATATACTCATCTGATGATTAAAGAAGATGCCCATTCTCTGTATGGTTTTATTGATAAAAACGAAAGAGCGCTATTTAGAGTGCTGATAAAAGTGAATGGTATTGGGCCTAAAATGGCTTTGGCTATCTTGTCGAGTATGTCCTCGGAAGAGCTGATTACTAATGTTCAAGAATCTGACATTGATGGCCTTACTCGTATTCCTGGTGTGGGGAAAAAAACCGCTGAACGATTAGTGATTGAGCTTAGAGATAAGCTCGGTCAAGCAGCCAAAGCCGATTTGTTTTCTGCCCCAGTATTACT
>CAZBUC010000251.1:0-3778 GCA_964494965.1 uncultured Maribrevibacterium sp. | reverse complement strand
CGGCTGTGTTGTCATCCAAGTCTTCTAACATGTTGTCTAACGAGAAGTGTTGAAAATAATCTTTCATTTCCAATAAGTTCGGTGTGATGGTTTTTTCTGGATCAAGAGAGTAAGCCTTGAGCCATTGCAGTAAAAAAGCTTGAACGGGATAAAAGTAATTTTTTTGGCCTTTCGCACGACGGGGTATTTCACCCATAAAGAGATTAAAGTCGAGTAAATCCTCTTCCTCTTCAAGCATGAAGTCTTCGTAACATTGACGCTGCAAATGCCAAGACACGTCATTGATATGAGCTTGCGCGCTACGATCATTACGTTGATAAAATAACGCATTATTACCTCGTTGATGGCACGCTTCTAAGGATTCAGCAATCTCTTCCACGTTCATATTATGCGGCGCCGTAATGCCCATAATATTCAGGTATAAATGCCCTTCAAAATCGTTTAAAAAGCCACTTACGTCCCCTTTTTTGGGTGCCAACATGGTCATGCAATAACGCGTATTATAGTCCATTACCAGCAAGTATTTTTGCCGTTTCACCGAGATACAGTGCACTAACCAATGCCACTCTGTGTCGTATGCATCGGTTAGCCCTAACCGATCAGGAAACACCACACCCTCTTTGGCCTGTGCTATGGATTCAGCAATGGTTTTGTGCGGTGGTGTGGCTACACAGGTGCGTTTTTCACCTTTCACCGTGGTGGTAAAACATTCCATCGCGGCTTTCGTACAGTTAAACACCCACATTAGCGGCCTCCGGTTATTAGATTGGTAGGGAAATGCGTTCCCATAAACTGCCTACTATTTTGCCACACATGAACTAAAGCTCGTTGGATTTTCGTTAAAAAATACTCTGCTCTGCAGAATAAAAAAAAGCGAACCTAATTATAGGTTCGCCTAAAGCGGGTTAAAACTTGCTCTGTTTGGGGAATCAAACAAGATAACTAAGCATGAGGGTAATAACCGTATTCATTTTCGTATTCTTCATAGATGTCGCGAGGCATTTTCTTCTGCGGTCTCATCTTGTGAAAAGCCGCTTTTAAACGCGTTGCTTTTTTCTGCAATCGCTCAATACGACGTGAGACGGTTCGGCTAGCGCGACTCGCAGCGCTATCAATGGCTGAATGCAGGTCAGCCTGCTGCTCGCTGATCACGACTTCTTTTTGACCATTAATTTTGACTAGTACTTGGCAATGTTTGTCTTCACCACCTTTTGGACCATTCACATCAGTTAACGTAACAGTCACACCTTGAATGTTGTCATAACGGGAATCTAATGCAAAATTAAGACGACGTTTCACATACGCTTTTAAGCTTTTCGTTAGGGCTAAACGACGTGCTTGTACCTTGATTCTCATCTTGCTCTCCTTTACTCATGAATGAGTAAGTTATGTTGGAGATTTCACGTTACGCACAAAAACTCGTAAGTTATAATCGAATTATTAATGTAAACACTCAGTTTTTTTCGAAGTATTGGTGAAACATGATAAATTTCAAACATTTGCATTATTTTTGGGTCGCCGCAAAACAAGGCGGCATTACAAAAGCCAGTGAAAACTTACACATTACCCCACAAACCATCAGTGGTCAGATTCGCTTACTAGAAGAGCAACTCGGCAAAGACCTTTTTAACAAAGTTGGACGCAACCTAGAGCTCACCGATACGGGGCGTATGGTGCTAAGCTATGCGGACGAGATTTTTGCCTTGGGCAGTGAGCTAGAACAGTCCGTGCGCATTGCATCAACCGATAGAACGCAATTACTGCGCGTAGGCATTGCGGATTCCATACCGAAATCCATCGCCTATCGCTTACTCGCACCAGCCATGTCACTCAAAGATCCGATTCGGCTTGTTTGTAAAGAAAATAGTCTAGAAAGCTTATTGGGGGAACTCGCCCTACTCAAACTGGACTTTATTATCGCTGATGGGCCTATTCCAACGCATCTAGGCGTGCGAGCACACAATCATTTTTTGGGAGAATGCGGAACCTCTTTTATGGCCGCTCCGGAACTGGCTAACCGACTCACAGAAGACTTTCCCGCCTGCCTTGTTAAGGCGCCTTTTCTGATTCCAAGTGAGCAATCCATCATTCGAACCCATCTGCTGCAGTGGTTCGAAAAACACAGCATTCATCCCAAAATCACCGGAGAATTTGATGATAGAGCACTTATGAAAGCATTTGGTCAAGCCGGTGTCGGCGTGTTTGTCGTCCCCACCGCGATCGCCAATGAAGTCGCCAACCAATTTCATGTCAACATCATCGGCAGCACAACAGAAATACACGAACAGTTTTACGCCATTGCCACCGAACAACGCCTTACCAACCCAGCTCTCATCGCCATAACAGAAGAAGCTAAAGAATGGTTAAACAGCGAGCAAAAAACGGATAAAATGGTACGCCCGAGAGGATTTGAACCTCCGACCTTCGCCTCCGGAGGGCGACGCTCTATCCAGCTGAGCTACGGGCGCATTGTGATGTCTGACGAGGGGTTTGCAAGGAGCAAGGTGGGTCAGAACAAATTTGAATGCGTATTCTAATGGAAATACTCTAGGATTCCAGTGCTTAATGCAAGAAAGTCGCTATATTCCGTTTTTGTGAGCTATTTTCGGATGGCCATGGTGTTTTTATGACCATCCTGTGGCGTTTTTCGTCACCGTTAGCTAATAGCGTGCATTTCTTTTACCACAAAGGCGTCGACTAGGTCGTCTGCCAAGGCCATGTAGGCTTTGATGTGTGTGGTTTCCATGTGTGCGTGCCAGCTGTCGTAGCCTGTCCAACGCTCTAAGAACGCGAATACGTTAGGGTCTTGGTTGTCTTGATGAAGGTCGTATTGCAAGCAGCCCTCTTCAGCTTGGGTGGGTGCGACAAGATCCAGCAAGGCGCTTTTTAGAACGTCGGCTTTGCCCGCTTTTGCGGTGATGGTGGCGACTAAAGTCAGTTCATTGGTCTGTTTATCTGTCATTGTATTCTCCTGTTAAAAATAAAAAGCCGTAACGCGGGTGTTAAGCGTAGCGGCAGAGCAAGTCCATGTCATTAAGTGAACACGGTGACTGGCACGAGTTTGGGGTTATGAGTTCAGCATGGCTTTTAACGCCGAGAGAGACGCGACGCCACGCTCTTTTTTGGCGCTTTCACCCTCATCGCTGCGCCCTTCCCATACCAGGTCTTCTTCTGGTAGTTCGTCCAAGAATCGGCTGGGTAAACAGTCAATTTCTTCGCCATACTGGCGACGCTTGGCCGCTAAGGTAATGCATAAGGTTTTCTTCGCTCGGGTAATGCCCACATAGGCCAAACGACGCTCTTCTTCTATGTCGTCGTTTTCAATGCTGTTCCTGTGTGGCAAAAGCTCCTCTTCACAACCGATGAGGAAAACGTGCGGATATTCCAAGCCTTTAGAAGCGTGAAGCGTCAGCAGCTGCACCTTGTCTTCGTCTTCTTCCTCTTCTTGACGCTCTAGCATGTCGATTAATAGCAGCTTGCTGATGGCCTGATCTAAGCCAGCGGTTTCATCTTCTTCCCATGCGGATTCCATCATGCGCTGAATAGAGTCCAGTAAGAAGCGCACATTTTCAATACGACGCTCGGCGGCTTTGCTTGACGAGGTTTGCTCTTGAATCCAGCCGTAATAGTCCATGTCATGAATCATTTGCTCGATGACAGGCACAGGCGAAGCACCGTCTAAGCGCTGGCGTAAGGTGGACATCCAATGTTCAAATTCCTGCAAGCTTTTTAACGAGCGCCCTGAAATAGTTTCTTCGAGCTCTTTATAACCCGATGC
>CAZBUC010000250.1:1910-3783 GCA_964494965.1 uncultured Maribrevibacterium sp. | reverse complement strand
CGTTTTGATAGTCTACCCAGAGCTGTTTATTAACAACTTGATACTCATCAAAGTCGCTTTGCTCAAAATATATACCATGTTGAGCAAACATGTGTTTTAGGCCGGCAAAGTTGTCGAAATGGAAAAGTGTTTCGTCCGCGTCGAATAAAACCCATTTATAGTTCATTTAGTTGCTTTTTTATCTGTAGGATTTGGATGGTAACTTGATAATGCTAAAGCTTTGATTGGAGGCAAACACCCTCCTCGACATGTGAACCGAGGAAGGTGTAAATGTTCCAATATCATTTAGCTTGTAGCTTGCTTAGTTAGGCTTGCCCTTTAATGATGGGCGTTGGGCAAACAACATCGGCATTTTGCGCTCGGTGTCTGAGCAAGTGATCCATGATGGTTAACGCTAGCATTGCCTCAGCAATGGGCGTGGCGCGAATACCAACACAAGGATCATGACGGCCTTTGGTAATGACTTCTATAGGATTGCCGGCACGGTCAATGCTTTTACCAGGGATGGTGATGCTTGATGTTGGTTTTAATGCCATGTGAACCACAATATCTTGGCCAGATGAAATGCCACCCAGCACACCACCTGCATGATTGCTTAAAAAACCTTCTGGCGTCATTTCGTCACGATGCTGGCTGCCTTTTTGTTCGACAACATCAAAACCATCACCAATTTCAACGCCTTTTACAGCGTTAATACTCATAATGGCTTTGGCAATGTCTGCATCGAGACGGTCAAAAACGGGTTCGCCTAAACCTGGCATTAAGTTCTTTGCAATAACGGTGATCTTCGCGCCCACTGAATCGCCTTCACGACGTAACGCTGTCATGTATTCTTCAAGTTGTGGAATCGCATCTGGATCAGGGCTGAAAAAGCTGTTGTCGTAGACTTGGCTTAGGTCTTTGACTTCCAATTTTATTGGACCAAGTTGCGACAAGAAACCTTGGATTTCAATACCAAATTGTTGCTTTAAATATTTCTTAGCAATAGCGCCTGCGGCAACACGCATCGCAGTCTCACGAGCGGACGAACGACCGCCACCACGATAATCGCGGAAGCCGTATTTTTGGTCGTATGTATAATCTGCGTGGGCTGGACGGAAAGTGTCTGCGATGTTGCCATAATCTTTCGAGCGCTGATCGGTGTTTTCGATTATTAAACCAATGGGGGTTCCTGTGGTTTTACCTTCAAAAACACCCGATAGAATCTTAACTTCATCTGCTTCGCGACGCTGGGTGGTGTATTTTGAGGTGCCAGGTTTACGCAGATCCAAATCACGCTGTAAATCCGCTTCGCAAATTTCAAGGCCCGGAGGGCAACCATCAATGATGGCGCCAAGCGCAAGACCATGACTTTCACCAAAGGTGGTGACTTTAAAAAGTGTTCCAAATGTATTACCAGACATAATTTATTTCTGCTCTTGTAATAGTTCACTAAGTTGTTCTTTCGCTAGGATAAAAACGCCGTTGCCACCCTGCTCTAATTCTACCCACATAAATGGAATGTTAGGGTAAGCGGCTTGTAAAGCGACCTCGGTGTTTCCTACTTCGTATACTAATATACCGTCATCTTGCAGATAATGCGCGACTTGGGCTAAAAATTCGTGGGTGAAATTAAGCCCATCTTCACCGGATTTTAAGGCTAATTCTGGTTCATTATGAAATTCTGCCGGGGCATTCTGGAAATCATCCGCATCAACATAAGGAGGATTACAAATAATCAGGTCATATTGTTTGCCCGTTAGGCTTTTAAACATATCAGAATGAATAGCATGAACTCGGTCTTCCACTTGGTGGCGAACGATATTTTCATTAGCGACCAACAATGCCGCTTCACTGATATCTGAAATATCGACATCAGCCTCTTCAAAAACCA
>CAZBUC010000250.1:0-1900 GCA_964494965.1 uncultured Maribrevibacterium sp. | reverse complement strand
GCGCCGCCGCAATCCCCAAACACCCTGACCCTGTGCACATATCTAAGATGTGGGATGGATAATTCTTCAGCCAAGGTGAAAATTCACTTCTTAGCAAAGAAATAATTGGAGAACGCGGGATAAGCGTATCTTTGGTGACTTTGAAAGGCAGCCCCATAAACCAAGCTTCGCCTAACAAGTATGGTAGCGGTTCGCGTTTGGTAATGCGCGTTTGTACTAATTTAAGAATATGCTTCTTTTCATTATAGGTCAGTGTGCAATCTAGCATATCGCGATCAAAGTCGAGCGGAAGCCTTAATGCCCCCATTACAAGGTGAACGGCTTCGTCCCAGGGGTTATCTGTGCCGTGACCGTAAAACAAGTCTGACCGTTGAAAGCGGCTAAAAGTCCAGCGAATGAAGTCTTTGATGGTGTTTAAATCACGAATAGCGGATTGTTTGTTGCTCATCTTCTCTTCTTAATAATGAATGTGCAAATACAGCGAGTCAGGCATTATAACGGTTATTGTTTCGAGCCTCTATCTTTGCCTTGCATGGTTTTTACTGTGTGAGTAATTTCCTCCAGTTTTTTCGACATTTCTTGCCATTTTTTATCCTCATCCGTGCGTTGCTCATTTTGACGATCGATGAGTTCTGCCGTGAGCCTTGCGTTTTCTTCTTTTAGCAATGCTAGTTGATTGTCTTGTTTGGCTAAGTCTACTTCTTTTTGGGCAAGGTTGAGTCGTAGTTCAGAGCTGTCTTTTTGTGCTTGCTGGATTTGACTGGTTAACACCGAATTTTGCGCCACCACCTCTTGGTATCTTTGTTCGCCAAATGCCCATTTTTGCTTCAGTGTTTCGGCTTCTTCTGTTCTTTTTTGGCACTCTATCGTCAATTCGTCGTGAGCGGTTTGCAGTTCGATTAATACTGACGATAAGGAAAGGTAGCCGCTCTGTGTTGCCTCCTGCTTACGTAGTTGGTGTTGTTCTATTTCTGTCGTCTTTTCATCCAATAATTGCCCAAGTTGTTGAGTGACTTCTCGTGAAAAACGCTTAAAAACCGGTGCAAGAACATCACTTAACTCAATTAATTGATGTTGTTGATGTTCTTTATATGCGTCTTCCCATTCTGTAATGGCATTCAAAAGCGTGGTATTCGAGCAGCGTCGACCATCTTTTTGTAAAAAATAATCGGCTATACGCGGGATGTTTGGAAAATGATTGCTCTCCAGAAGCTCCCAACAAGCTTGGTGTATCTCTTCTCTTGCTATGTTTGCTTTGCGTGCCATGATGTGCTTCCGTAAGTAATTAAAGCAGATAAAATAATTTACGTATTTATATTATCAAATATATTTTATTTTTCATACTGGGCAATAAAAAGCCCCCGAAGGGGCTGAGTTTTATGAATGGCGTATTATTGAAGGTTGGTACGGTTAAGAACTTTTGTCGCCACCTCCACACCAAGCTCTTTCGCCAGCTCCTTCCAAGAGTCCTGCTTAGGCTCGTAGAAAATCTGCTCAGCGTTGGGGAATCGCGTATTTAAGATGTCGTTGACACTCGCTAAGCCATCAATCAGGCCGATTTTTACGGCCTGTGAGCCAGTAAATACCATACCCGAGAAAACATCCTCGGTGATAACAAGCCTATCTCCTCGACCTTCTTTTACCGCATCAATGAATTGCTGATGAGTTTCGTCTAGTACCGCTTGCCATTTTGTTTTCGCTTCTTCGGTCATGGGTGCAAATGGATCTAAAAAGGCTTTGTTCCGACCTGCTGTAAAAGTACGTCGTTCTACGCCGATTTTTTCGAGCAAATTACTGGCATCAAAACCAGATGAAATCACCCCAATTGAGCCAACTAAGCTGGCTTTATCCGCATAGATCTCACTGGCAGCGGAAGCAATGTAATAGCCACCTGATGCCG
>CAZBUC010000249.1:0-3785 GCA_964494965.1 uncultured Maribrevibacterium sp. | reverse complement strand
CAATAAACACACGATCACAAAAACTTCACCAATCTGTTCACTGGCGCCCAAAGTATCCCCATTAAACCCAGCCAATTTCTTGCGCAAATACAGGCCAATGAAAAACACCAACACCGCGGCGAGAAACACAGTGACTAACAAATTAAAAAGGTTAAAGGCCAACACACCGAACACCAAACAAGGCGTCAGCGCGATGGCCCATTGCTGGAAATCAAGTGACGCAATCATACTGGCGGCTTTGCTTTTCCCGGCACTGACATAGGTCATACGACTCATTAGCACCAGCGGTATAACGCGCGCCAATATGTGCACTAAGCACCAAGCACTTAAGGTGTACACAAAACCAAAAAAAGAACTGGGGATGGCTTCGAGCAATTCAGTGAGCAATAACCACTTGAGAGTTAAAGAAAACCAAATCGCAAGCGCCGCATAGCTGCCAATACGTGAGTCTTTCATGATGGCAAGGCGTTGCTCTTTATCCCACCCTCCCACTAAACCATCACAGCTGTCCATGAGACCATCTTCATGAAAGCCCCCCGTGACTAACACCGCTGTCAGTAGCATCAATAACGCTTGCAATGAAGCTGACCAATCAAACCATAATGGCCATGCACTCAATAAAGCCACAACCACACCAATCCATGGTAAAAAGCACACCGCCGGGGTGTGCTTTATATCCTCACTCCAATCCACTTTCAATGGGATTCGAGTGTAAGTAACAAGACTGCGTTTAAAGCCTTGCCAATATGGTCCAACAATGACGCCTTTCATAATGGATTATGTATACCTAATTTTCGTACAACTGAGGTTATTTAGAATCTGTCACACCAGCGCTTTCAAAACTCGCCATTTTGTTCAGAAACACACAAGCACTTTGGATTAGAGGGTACGCCAAAATCGCACCAGAACCTTCACCTAAGCGTAAATTCAACGACAAAATAGGGTCCGCGTTGAACTGATCCAACAGCATTTTGTGGGCTTTTTCATTCGATTGATGAGCAAAAATTGCGTAGTCACAGACATTGGGAGCTACTTTTTGTGCGAACAACAGAGCCACTGTGCAAATAAAACCATCCACCACAAAAGCGGTTTGACGCTGTGCCGATTGCAACATGGCGCCAGCCATGGCAAGAATCTCAAAGCCACCAACCTGTTCGGCTAGCGTTTGTGCATTCCAGCTGGATCGTGTTTGGCCTGTTTCTTGTTCAGCACGTACTAATGATTGCTCAATAACTTGGGCTTTATGGGACACCCCCGCTTGATCTAAGCCCGTGCCACGACCAGTGCTGTCTGTCGCACTGACAGCAATCAGAGCCGCCATCATGCAGGAAGACACACAGGTATTCCCTATGCCCATCTCACCAAACATGAGTAAATTCGTACCCGCATCGATCGCCATATTCGCTTCATCAACACCCGCCTGAATCGCTAACTCTACTTGCTGGGAGGTCATCGCAGCCTGTTGGCTAAAGTCCTGAGAAGCAAACGCCACTTTACGCGCACCCAACAAAGGATGAGGGGCAAGCTCTGCGTTCACACCAACATCCACCACACGCAAAGGCACATTATGTTGTTCACAAAACACACTCACCGCCGCGCCGCCCATCAAAAAGTTCATCACCATTTGCGGTGTCACTTCCTGAGGAAACAAGCTAATGCCTTGAGCCACTACCCCATGATCCGCCGCAAAGACAATCATTTTGGGTTTGGAAACATCAGGAGTCAGTGTTTGCTGTATTTTACCGAGCTTAAACGCAATACGCTCTAGCTCGCCCAACGACCCTAACGGTTTGGTTTTCGTATCAATTTTGTGGTGAAGATCAGCTTCGATAACAGACGGCAACGCCGAAATAGCAAATTGTTTGTGTAACATAGTTCCCTCTTAACCCGTCGCTTTTGCGGCCCGTTGGCGCACGACTTCATACAAACAGACGCCCGTTGCTACGGACACATTTAAACTGGAAACGACACCGGCCATGGGCAGTTTCACAAGGTAATCGCATTGTTCACGAGTCAGACGACGCATGCCTTCCCCTTCCGCACCCATGACAATGGCCGTCGGAATGGTCAAGTCTTGCTCGTAAATCGTTTGTGTTGCTTCACCCGCGGTGCCAAAAATCCACACACCTTGGTCTTGCAATTTTTTCATGGTACGCGCTAGGTTGGTCACAGCGTAAACTGGCATACTTTCTGCCGCACCGCACGCCACTTTACTGACGGTGGCATTCAAAGGCGCCGAGTTATCTTTTGGCATGACCACGGCGTGCGCGCCTGCTGCGTCGGCACTGCGCAAACACGCGCCTAGGTTATGTGGATCGGTCACACCGTCTAAGATAATAATCAGAGGGGTTTCCTCTAAACCCGCTACCAAAGTATGCAAGTCCGCCTCACTACCCGCTTTGTTCATTGTGGTATAAGCCACCACACCTTGGTGAACAGCGCGCTCTTTGTTCTTGGTAAAAAGTTGATCTAATTCTTTACGCGGTACCACGCTGTAGCGCACTTTGTTGGATTTACAAAGTTGTACTAGTCGCTGGTTTTTCTTGTCATCACGGCCTTCTTGAAAACGTACTTCTTTCACGCGCTCAGGTTGTTGAGTCAAGGCGTTTTCTACGGCATGTATGCCATATATCCATTCTAAATCTGACATTGTTTTCTCTGTAATCAAAATTCGGGGGCAAAAATTCGGCAACAAAAAGGCCTTTTCATCCAAATAATCTGAATAAAAAGGCCTTTAGATCATTCTTTCGCTTTTGGCTTAGCGTTGTTCTTTTTTGGTTTTTTTGGCTTCTTCGGCTTTTTGGCCGCAGCAGAAGCAGGTTTACCACTTGCCGCAGCGGCGGTTGCTGACTTTTTCTGCCGAATGCGCTTACCCTTAGACACAGGAGAGCGGCGCTTTTTCTTCGCTTTACCATCAGACTCTTTGTTGTCTTTGGCAGACTTATCGCCTTTGGACTTGTCACCCTCTGCTTTCGTCGCTGATTTTGGCTTAGAGCGCCCGCCTAATTCAATCGGCGGTAACTGCGCCAATTGCATTTCCAGTTCGGTTAACTCGTTGCGCTCCACTTTTCTGCGTGGCTGACGCACGCTGGCATCATCAAGACTCAAATCAATTTTACGCTGTTCTAAATTGACACTCGCCACACGCACTTTTAACGTGTCACCAAGACGGAAAACTCGCCCCGTACGTTCACCAATGATGGCCTGATGTTCCATGTCATGGACAAAATAATCTTGTCCAAGCCCTGAAATATGCACCAAACCGTCAACGAACAAACCTTGCAGTTCAACAAACAAACCAAACGACGTCACCGCCGTCACGACCCCACTAAAGGGCTCGCCTAAATGCTGTTCAACGTATTGGCATTTCAGCCAAGCCTCTACGTCACGAGTAGCCTCATCGGCACGGCGTTCGGTCAAAGAACAAGATTCACCCAAGCTGTCCATATCGGCATCGGTGTAGCCATAAATTTTACGCGCTTTAATTTCTTCACTGCCCGCCACGCGATGAGCTTGACGCACCGCGGGTCGACCTTCACCACGAATCAAATACCGAATCGCACGGTGCACCAACAAATCAGGATAACGACGAATAGGCGAGGTAAAATGCGTATAAGCTTCGTAATTCAGACCAAAGTGACCCAAATTATCCGGTTGATACACGGCCTGTGACATAGAGCGCAGCATCATAGTTTGAATGCTGCGGGCGTCTGCACGGTCTTTTATCGCTTCCGATAAGGCCGCGTAATCGGCCGGCGTCGGCTTGGTGCCACCAGTTAACTCTA
>CAZBUC010000248.1:0-3797 GCA_964494965.1 uncultured Maribrevibacterium sp. | reverse complement strand
ATGTCGTAAGACGTGTTTAAAATAGCCTGATCTGCCGCTGACGCTTGGACCGCACCAGTCAACAATAAGGTGCCTATCACTGACTTAAAAAAACGGGGTGTAGATTTCATAGTATCCTCATCTGGGAAGCGTAATATTTCATTGAGAGTGAGGTTACTTAAAAGATTTGGTTATTACAACGCCTTTAAATAAACTTTTTTGGAATATGCATAAAGCGATTTCTATCCCTATGTTGTGTTTTTTTGGGGTGACCAAAATACTCACTATTACAAAGTAAGTAATAAAATGGGCTGGATTTAAGGGTAGAGAGGGGGAGGAACTAAAAAAGCCAAAATTTGTCGTACGCTTTGATCTTAATTTTTACTTTGCTCGTATAGATAACTCGACTATTTGGCGTATTAGGATATATTTCAACCAATAGCATGACGCAATGTCGTGCCAGTCGAACCCATAGAAAGAATACTCATTTAAAGGCCAATAATGTCAACATCGTCAGAAAGTACTAAGAAAAATGATTTGTTTATTTACCGCTTTTTGCTGTTGCAGATTCCCATACTGCTGATCAGTGGATCGGTTGGAGAAGGCCTGTTGGTGTTTACTTTGATAAGCTCGGCGGTCCTGTTTGTTGCGACCCAAGTGTCTTATAGCGTATTTAAGGGGACTACGGTCTTTTCTGTGTTGGCAGGCATTTATATGATGCTTTTCTCATCTGCGCTCATTCAGAGTCAGCTGGGTATGGTTGAAATGCACTTCCATATATTTGCCTCTATTGTGGTGTTTCTTGTGTATCAAGACTGGAAGCCCATCATCGCTGCCTTGTTGACTACGGCCGTGTATCATATTGGTTTCATGTTTTTACAGATGCAGGGTGCACACATAGGTGATATGCCTCTTATGGTGATTGCTGGCAGTCATACGGTATGGCTAACCATAGTGCACTGTGTTTTTGCGATTTCTCAGTCGGGCTTGCTGATATACATGGCGTCCTTGATGAAAAGCGAGTCTAGTGCAAACGTAAAAATAGCCACTGCGATCGAGCGTATTTCGAACAATAATGACTTGTCAGTGCGACTTGAAAATCCTCGTTCTAGTGCGGAACAATCGTTCAATTCTTTATTGGATAAATTGGTAGGCGTTTTTACGGATTATCAACAAATAGCCAATATGCTTGTTTCTACCAGTCGTCAAGTCAATACCATTAGTGAAGAAGCTACGGGGCGTGTGGTGTATGGCAATACCCTTGCGCAAAGCGCGGCGGAGCTTACGGGCGACGTGTCTCAGTCTATGCAGTCTGTGACTCAGCGCAGTGGGGAGTCCGCAGAGCTAATAATTGATTTAGAAAAGGGTATTTTAAGCGACAGTAATCAAACGCTGGCGATTATGGACGATATGCAGCTGTTGTCGAAAAACACCTTGGCAGCGTCGGAATCACTCAGCTCTCTTACGGCCGACGTGGATTCCATTACTAAGCTACTCAGCTCAATCAGAAGTATTTCTGAGCAAACCAATTTACTGGCATTAAATGCGGCGATTGAAGCCGCTAGAGCCGGCGAAACAGGTCGAGGTTTTGCCGTTGTCGCGGATGAAGTGAGAACGCTAGCGCAACGATCCAGCGATTCAACCGATGAGATCGAAAAAGTACTGGTGAATCTGAATACCAGCGTTAAGCGCACGGTCGACTCTATGGAGTCCAGCAAACAGACAACCTCGACCAGTGTTCAGCATGCACAGACGATATCCAGCGCATTGTTAGAACGGTCGAAAGCGGTGGGTAATGTCGCTAAGGCAAGCAAAACTATTGCGAAAGAGACGCTTGAGCAAGAAAAGATTATCCGTCTGATCAATGAAAAAATCAGTGAAAACGAAAAATCTATAAAGACACTGTCTGGTTTGATGGTTGACCTTCAACAGAGCAGTGAGGAAATAGCGGCGGTATCTAAAACCTACGAAGCCAAGGCGTATTTGTTTAAAACGGTCTAGCCTCTCAAAAAGAATAATAGCTCTAACAAAAAAGCACCGCTAGTCGGTGCTTTTTTGTGTCTGTTCCTCTTGCTTCTCTCCCTTAAAATCTATACCGTACTAGTACATGAATACAAACCTTCTTGTGAGAGTTGAATCCTATGAAGGACTTGGTCCAGTTTTTAAGCGAAGTAGATGATGAATTGGTGTTGGAGAAGCGTCTAAAAGTGCTACTGACACCGAATGAAATTAGTGAAATGGTGAGCCGTTTGAAGATCATTGCTTTGTTAGACGAAGGCGTGCCACAGCGAGACATTGCGAAACAATTAGGGGTGGGTATTGCCACTGTGACCCGTGGTTCCCGAGCATTGAAGGAATTAAAAGAGATATGAGTCAGTATCATAAAAAGCCGCAGCGCATCACGCTGCCGCGTAAACCTAAGTATATCACCATCAGTTCGGCCTGCGATTTTTTCGATCTGTTTAAGAAGGTTGAGAAGCGTTTCGACAACTGTTTTATGTTGGAATCCCTTGGTGAAGAGAGCTTCATTTCCCGCCATTCGATCATTGGCTTTGACCCTGAAAAATTGATCTGGGCCGAAGGCAAGCAGCTGTTTATCCAAGAACGTGACGGCAGCACGGAATCGTTTGAATCCGACAATCCGTATTATTTGCTGCGTGACATCGTGCCGCAGAATATTTTGTCGCGGGGTTTTGCGGGTGGCTTAACGGGTTATATCGGTTACGACAGCATGAACTATTTCGAGCCGACCTTGGATTTGCAATCGAGCGAGATGTTCGATGCGTTTCGTTTTGGTTTGTACAAAGATGGCCTGATTCTGGACAAGATGACGGGCGAGGTTTTTTACTTCTACTATGAAAACGAGTCTGGTGACGCAAACCGTGTAGACTTGGTGAACGCCATGATGGCAGAACCAACGCCTGCAAATGGTCCCTTTGTAGTCACGCCAGCGGGTGAGTCCATGAGCAAAGCGGATCATGCGAATGCCGTTGCCAAGGTGAAGCAAGACATCATTGAAGGTAAGATCTTCCAGTGTGAAGTGGGCTTTAAAAAATGGTTCGATATGGAAGGCGATACCATTAATTTGTACGAGCAATTGCGTGAAGTGAACCCATCGCCGCAAATGTATTACATCAAGTTTGGTGAGCAAAAAGTCATCGGCGCCAGCCCAGAATTGTTGTTCCGTGTGCGCCAAGGGGAAATGGAAACCTTCCCATTAGCAGGCACGGCGAAACGTGGTAAAGACGCGGCAGAAGACACTGCCTTTGCGCGAGCTTTGTTGAACGATCCGAAAGAGATCGCCGAACACAATATGATTGTTGATCTACACCGTAACGACATCGGCCGTGTGGCGCGCTTCGGCACAGTAAAAGTTCGTAGCTTGATGGACATTAAACGCTTTAGTCATGTTCAGCACATTTCCAGCGAGATTGTTGGCATTATGGCGGAAGATCACGACATGTTCTCTGCCTTGGCGAGCAACTTCCCTGCGGGAACTTTGACGGGCGCGCCAAAAATCGAAGCCATGAAAATCATCGACGATTTGGAAAACGATGGTCGTGGGCCATACGGTGGTGCGGTTGGTCAGTTCTCTTTTAATGGAGATTGTATGTTTGCGATTCCGATTCGTACCGTGTTTGCCAAGGGCAACAAAGCCTATGTGCAAACTTGTGGCGGTAACGTATATGACTCCAATGCCGAAGACGAATACGAAGAAATCCAACGCAAATTTGCTGGCACCAAACGTGTACTGGACAGTTTCGCCCCAGCCAACACACAAGACAAAGCGTAAGGGAAGCCGACATGAAAGTGTATAT
>CAZBUC010000247.1:0-3805 GCA_964494965.1 uncultured Maribrevibacterium sp. | reverse complement strand
CTTCAACTATTTCATCACCCCCAGTATAACTAAATACCATCGAAAAAGCCGTTGCGCCAAGTAAAATAGCAAATACCATTGCGGTTACTTTAACCGCTTCTAATCCACTATCGTAAAGCATTTTCCAACTAAACTGACGATAAATAAGCGCCAATATTATTGCACCAACACCACCTAAAGCAGAAGATTCTGTTGGTGTTGCTATGCCTGTAAAAATAGAACCTAAAACCACTAACACCAAAGCAAGAGGAGGAATAATAGCTTTTAAAGCGGCAATAATTTGTTGAACTCGAGTTTCATTATCCAACTCTTGCGGCATAGCTGGCGCCATCTCAGGCTTCAAAAATGTCAAAATCAGTATGTAAACAATATAACAAGCAATTAAAATGATACCAGGAAAAAAGGCTGCTTGAAAAAGATCACCAACCGGAATTCCTAAAACATCCCCTAGGATAATTAAGATGATTGACGGTGGAATAATTTGACCTAATGTACCTGAAGCACAGATTGTTCCGCATGCTAAAGACTTGCTATAGTTATATTTGAGCATGACCGGTAATGAAATCAACCCCATAGCAACAACACTAGCACCAACTACCCCCGTAGAAGCTGCCAACAGAGCACCAACAAGGACTGTTGAAATCGCCAGGCCACCACGCACACTACCAAAAAGTTTTCCCATGGCTTCGAGCAACTGCTCAGCCAATCTTGTTTTCTGAAGGACAATACCCATAAAAACAAAAAGCGGAACAGCCATCAGAACGGTATTTTCCATATAGCTTTGAATACGGAAAGGCATGAAAGCAAACATATCAAAACCTTCAGCAAGTACGCCAAAGATTAAAGCGACACCACCAAAGGTGAAGGCAACAGGGAAGCCCAGTAATAATAAAAACAGGGCAACAAAAAACATGATTATACCAATCATAAATAACCTACAAATCTAAAATGATAACAGGAATTAATGCTGAATCGGTGGGTGAGAAAAACCTTCTTCACTCACGCCACGTAGTGCGTTTACGCAGCGAAGTATCATACCTATGCCGCTAATCGTCATACAAAAAAAGGCGAGAGGTATAACGCCCTTAATAATCCAACGATGTGCCAAACCACCTGGGTCACCGCTGGTTTCACCTAATGCATAAGATTCATAAGCAAAACCAACGCCGTAATAACCGACTAAAAGAGTAAAAGGTATTAAAAACACAATACAGCAGAATAAATCCGTCCACGCTTTGCCGCGGATTGATAGGTTTTCGTAAATAAGATCAACGCGAACATGTCCACCGTGTTGAATGCCATAGGGTATTCCCAATAAAAATATGGCCGAATATAAGTGCCACTCGAGTTCTTGCATCGCGATAGAAACATTATTAAACGCATAACGCATTAAAACATCGTAAAACACATTGAATAGCAGGGCGATGAACATCAAAGTACAAATAACGCCAAGGAAATTTGAAAAACGAGTGATGCCTCGCTCCAGGTGGATTAAAAACATGATTGACTCCTAAAAAAAGCAGGACAAACACATAGGCTTGTCCTGCTTAGAGGTTTATTCCGCTAAACTATCAACGCTGTCAAGATATGCGCGATCAGAAATATTGGTCCAAACCCGTGCTTTTTTCAGATATTCTGCTTGAGAATCCAAAATTTCTTTTGCTAA
This sequence comes from uncultured Maribrevibacterium sp., assembly GCA_964494965.1. GTDB lineage: Bacteria > Pseudomonadota > Gammaproteobacteria > Pseudomonadales > Marinomonadaceae > Marinomonas. Next base: position 2,139 of record CAZBUC010000247.1, on the reverse strand, counting down.
TGGATCTTTCTCAGCGCTTTCTTCTAAAAGATCCTGATTCGCTATTCTCATTGCAACAAGAACATCTTTAGGAAAAGTTTTTACTTTAATGTTGGGATACTCTTCTAACATTGTTGCCCAGTTCTCAGCACTTTCATGATAAGACTGAATATACATGTCGTAAGAAGCCAACTTCATGGAGGTGTTAAGAATTTGCTGAAGATCCGCAGGCAACTTATCCCAAGCTCGCTTGTTCACAAGGAACTGTAGCTCTGTTGCAGGCTCATGCCAACCTGTGTAGTAATATGGCGCAATTTTATGAAATCCCATACGCAAATCTAAAGAAGGCCCAACCCACTCAAGCGCATCAATGGTATTACGTTCAAGCGCTGTGTAGAGCTCCCCAGCCGCTATGTTGGTCGGATTCGCACCTAACTTTGCCAATACCTCACCAGCGAAACCAGGTATGCGCATTTTTAAACCTTGCAGATCATCAACAGTGTTGATTTCTTTTTTAAACCATCCTCCCATCTGATTACCAGTATTACCGCCAGGAAAAGACATTAGTCCAAAAGGTTCATAGACTTTTTGCATTAGCTCCATACCACCACCGTGATAGAACCAACCATATTGCTCTGGTGTAATCATACCAAACGGCATAGTAGTGAAATACAAGGTATTAGGCACTTTTCCCTTCCAATAGTAAGAAGCGGAATGCCCCATATCATATTGACCGGAACGTACTAAATCAAAAACACCTAAAGGAGCTTTATGCTTATTTGCTGAGTCAATACTAATCTTCAAACGTCCAGCAGACATTTCTTCAGCAATACGGGCCATATTTCTTGGGGCGTCACCAAAGATTGGGAAGTTAGAAGCCCATGTTTCTGCCATTGTCAGTTTATATACCTTTTCAGCAGAAAAAGCGGGTAAGGAAAGCGTAGCTATTACTGCAGTAGCAGCAACAAGTGTTGTCAGTTTCAAGGATTTCATTGTTTTTATCATCCTGTATTTGTGATTGTTTTTTTTATTAGATCTAGCCGCATTGATAATCGCGCATATGAAAAGTGCAAACAATTCGTACGAATACCGATATGAGACCGGAAAATACGTATTCTTCTACGTATAAATACGTAGACTCTCTACTACGACTAGCCACTATTTTTACTATTATTGACCACTAGATTAAGCTATCGTCGTCTAAAAACCTAGCAATCATTGGTTCTAAAGCTTCTGCAATGCGTTGATACTGGCTATCACTAGGATGCAAAAAATCAGGCATAATATTTGAGCTCAATTCGCCCTTTCCATCGATAAACAAGTGATTTATGTTAAGAAAAAACACGTTTATTTTATCCTCAAATAGACGTATTTTTTGATTTACTTCGTCGTTTAACTTACGCAATCGTTGAGTGGGTTTAGCACTACGCGGAAGAATAGCCAAAAGTAACACGACGGTATTAGGTAGTTTCTGCTTCAAAACCGACAATATCGATTCCACACCTAAAACTGTCTCTTCAGCGGGATCCATCCGATGACCTGTATTGTTTGTCCCTATTAATAACACCACCAACTTAGGTTGAATATGATCTATTTCACCATTAATCAGACGCCACAAAACATGCTCTGTACGATCACCGTTAAACCCTAAATTTAACGCCCTCCTAGATTGATAATACTCAGCCCAAACACTTGCTCCACCCGTCTCCCATGAATGAGTTATAGAATCGCCTAGAAAAACCAAATCAACCCGTTTCATTATGTCTTTTTCTAACAACTTGTCTTCGTGCCTCTGCAACCACCAAGTCGTGTCTTGAGCGACTGGCTGTGTGGATAAATACGGTGGAAACTGACTATGCATTTTCATAATGTTCACTTTTTCTACAAATATATTTACCTTAGTATTCGCTTCTAGCTTAACGCCCTCTTATACCTGTGCAAAACCTTCTCTCACGGTACAACACTTTCTGATCTTGAGCAGAGACTCTCCCCTTGGTCGTCGATGCGCGCTGTATCGCTAGACCAGTCGTCACATCTTGTGGGGGTGAAGCCACGACAAAAACCTCGATAAATCAGTCACTTGATAAAAAGGTACGCCAATTGCCTTGGTGTTGGATTCGCGCTGACGCGTTGAGCTTGCGAAACAGGCGCAAGCGAAGC
>CAZBUC010000246.1:361-3810 GCA_964494965.1 uncultured Maribrevibacterium sp. | reverse complement strand
ATGCCCACGTGTTGACTATCATCGACAACAGTATAAGGGATATCGTCTCATGGAAATGTGACGACAAAAGCAGGAGAACTTAAGGTGGCGTAAGACGCAAAGTACATTTCCTTATATAGAGCGTTAATTAGGACTGTTATCTTAGCAGAATATTGACACTAGTCAAATTGAGCACAAATCACCAAATTTGAAGCAAAAAAAAGACGCCCTAAGACGTTTTTTTTAATTTTTATGGCGGTGAGCAAGAGATTCGAACTCTTGATGCCTTTCGACATACACGCTTTCCAGGCGTGCTCCTTCGGCCACTCGGACAGCTCACCTAAACTTTTATTACGCTCTGCGTAAAATGTGCGCGTATGATAGTTATCGCGTTAAAAGATTGCAAGGCATTTTATAAAATTAATCTTAAAAATTAATCTCTTACCCATTGTAGTAATGGTTCTAAGTTAACTTCTTTTGCCGTTGGGTCAGAATCTAAGCTTTGCTCGTTCGTTCCGGCATAGATAAAACCTACTATTTGATCGGATTCTTGTAAGGACAATAAAGCCTTTGTTTTTGACGTATAACAGGCTGGACCACTGCGCCATATGGCCCCATAACCAAGGGCGTTAAGGCCAAGCAATACCTGTTGAGCCGCTGCAGAAACCGCCATGATTTGCTCAACAGCAGGCACTTTCGCGTGTTCAGTAATATGGGCATAGACTAATAAAATCGCAGGCGCACGAAAAGCTTTCTTTGTGAAGGCGGACTTTTTGTCCATCGACATCGTTGGCACTTCATCTAGAGCATGTTGCCAATAAATTTCGCCCAATGTGTTACGCCCTTCTCCTTCATAAATCTTATAACGCCAGGGCTGAAGATTGCCATGATCAGCGGCCCGACAGGCAGCACTTAAAATTGCCTTCCAGTCATCTTCACTTGGTGCAGGGGCAACCAGCTTAGCTTGAGATCTGCGGTTGCGCATGAAGGTTATAAAATCAGCGTTCATAAATATTAATCCAATTAAGTACACGACAATCGTCTATTGATACTATGTTTTGCTATAGTGGAATGGCAATGGTTATTCCTTTTTCAACTCCGTCGTTTGGGAGCGAGTCATGCCAAAATGGTTAGTTTTGTTGTTATTAGAGTTCAGTACACTCTTACTCATCATGAATGCCGTCATTTACTGGCTCTCGCGTTCCTTGAAAATGAAACTTGCAATCAAAAACAGCAACGAGACTAACAGTAACAACATTATAAATGCAGCGAACCCAGATGATGACTCCATCGCCTACAAGAAGCTTGTTTACTATATAGACGGACAAATTCAGTTTGCGGCCAATTCAATTACGCAAGCCAATATAGAAAAGCACGATATTAACAAATTTAAAATCTGGGGGACGGTACTAAGAGCAGAAAGAGCTATTTTACTCAATCAAGTCAGTGATCAACCTCAACCTATTTTAAGCCGATTTCTATCAAGCATGCTGTACGCCTTGTCAGCCCCAAAGTTACAAACGACCAACCCAGATGAACTCAGCCAAAACTTAACAGAAATGCAAGCTGAATTCTATCAAACCGCAGAACTACTTATCTCAAAAGAGTCTCTACTAAAGCATCAAAAAGAGCTTAATGACGACATTCGAAACAATATTGATCGAGCTCAAAAGCGGGTTAGACAGCTTGGAATCAAACAAAATGAAGAAAAACGCCTAGAATTAGAAATTAATGAGTTAAAAAAGAAAATTTTAACGTTAGAGAGTCAACAACAAAGTAGCTCTGACAAAACCGCTAACTTTGATTACAATTGGGAGCATCCTGATCAGGATCAGTGGCAATCTAGAGCCACTTCCTACTTGCAGATTTCTATGCTTAATGGCTTGTCCAATAGACAAAAAATGGTAATTGACCAACTTAAAAGTGAGATAAAAAGAGCTTCTAAGAAGAATCATTTTCAAAGTTCAATCGAAGCTCAACAAGTCGCCATTACCAAACTTGAGCGTATTTCGATCGAATCACAAGCATTAATTTTTCAGCTTGAAGAAGAGCTCAAGCTCTCAAGCCTCTCAATTGAATCCCTCAAGCAAGACATCAGCTTAAAAGATGTCAAGTTAGCGGAGTTAGAGCAACAATTGGCAAAAAGTAACGAAACCGCTATTGGAAACCTACAGTCGCTCACCGCAACGAAAAAAGAAGCTTTTGGCGCCCTGCGAGAAGGTCTTGACACGGCATTAGAAAAAAGTACCTCCAAAAACCTAGTAGAACAAGATAAGGATGCCAAAACCCTTGAGCGGCTTTTATTAGAGTCAGAAACTTGCGTTACGCTGCTGGCACAAGAACTAGAAATAGCCGAAGAAGCGAATGAGGAACTGAAAAAACAATTAGCTCAAATATCAATGACGGAAAATACAAAACACTTAGAAAGGCAAAGAGCGCTAAACAAGCGACTTTCGCAGTCAACAACAACATTAAAAGAGAAGTTAGCCAATTTAGCTACCAGTAAGCACCATCAAGAACTAAGAGTGAGCTACAACAAAAAGAGTTTGGAATGCGACAGAATACAATTGGCTTATTCCGATCTAGAAATGAAATACCTAAGGACGCTAAACAAATAGCCATCCCTAGGTAATAAGAAATTTTACGATTTTGCTTGAAATGTCAGCATTTTCTTGAGGGGCTTCAAGGCTTTTACCCTTATGTCTTCATCAACATAAATCTGCCCAGAACCGTCTCTTAAAGCATTTCGCAACATTTCTAGACTATTGAGCGCCATCCAAGGGCAGTGTGCGCAGCTTCTACAGCTGGCTCCAGATCCGGCTGTAGGGGCTTCAATAAAACGCTTATCGGGTGAAGCCTGTCTCATTTTATAAAAAATACCTCGGTCAGTCGCGACGATAAAGGTATCGTTCTCCATACTTTTAGAAGCATTAAGTAATTGCGAGGTCGAGCCCACTACATCTGCAATTTCCACAACAGATTCAGGTGACTCAGGATGAACTAATACAGCCGCGCCAGGGTATACCGCTTTCAGATCAAGGATACCTTTTGCTTTGAATTCTTCATGGACGATACAAGCTCCATCCCAAAGAATCATGTCTGCGCCCGTTTCTTTCTGAATATAGCCACCCAAATGCTGATCAGGCGCCCAGAGTATTTTTTCACCCTGCTCCATCAGGTGGTTAACAACATCCAGCGCTATACTTGACGTTACGACCCAATCAGCGCGAGCTTTAACAGCGGCTGAAGTGTTAGCATAAACTACAACTTTTCTGTCCGGATATTGATCACAAAACGCAGAAAATTCGTCTATAGGGCAGCCTATATCTAAGGAACAGGTCGCTTCCAAGGTTGGCATAAGTACGGTTTTTTCTGGGCTTAAAATTTTTGCTGTCTCACCCATAAACTTAACACCTGCCACTACAAGCGTCTCAGCTTCATGAGCCGCACCAAACCGAGCCATTTCTAGC
>CAZBUC010000246.1:0-351 GCA_964494965.1 uncultured Maribrevibacterium sp. | reverse complement strand
AACTGTCGAGCGTTGCCTGAATGGCCAACTGCAGCGAGTCGGCAATGACGCCCCCCGTTTCTTCAGCCAGTTCTTGTATCGCGTCGTCAGTATAATAATGGGCAACTAAAACGGCATTTTTTTGCCTAAGTAGCATTTTAATTTCAGCTCGGATCTCTAAGTCATCCACGCTAGTTGCCGCTAAGCTGTTTTCTGCGTTTAACAAATGTTTTTGAACTGTCTCACGAAGAGCCGCTTTGTTTAAAAGATCGGACATATCATTACCCCTTAGGAAACTGGGAGCGGAGTGCGTGTTTTTGGTGGGTCGTACTGGATTCGAACCAGTGACCAATTGATTAAAAGTCAACTGCT
>CAZBUC010000245.1:0-3828 GCA_964494965.1 uncultured Maribrevibacterium sp. | reverse complement strand
ACCTTGACATGGTAGAGGTCGGCGATTCGAGTTCGCCTAGTCCTACCAAAATTTATACTTACTACTCAGTAAGTTACGAAAGCCGAACCCAGTGTTCGGCTTTTTTGTATCTGAATTGGGACCAAAAAGGGACCAGATTGATACCACTTTGATCCCATCTTTGTATTTTTGCTGCTGTTTAGTGACCTTTACCCTTATTTAATATTTTCTGAGTATTGAAAATTTCTAATTGCGTTGGTGGCTACCTTGGAAAGAAAGGTGTTGCTGCGAATTGAGTTGAACGATAAGGGTATAATTAATCGTTTACGGCGAGCACATTTTCAAAGAAGCTCGTTAATCCATCAAAATCATCCAGCGGTAGAATGTCAGCCACATACTGATCTGGTCGAACGATGATCAGACAGCCGTTTTCCGTGTCGATTCCGCGTTTGTTGTAGAAAGAGTTTGATTCACAAATGGCACTGTAGACTTTTTCATAATCTTTTAATCCATAACGGCCTTTTGCCGGTTGTAAGAGTGGATGAATGTTGTCCATCTCCACCTCTCGATGGGAATCCTGGAAGACAGCTTGCACATTGATCACAGAGTCAATGTTTTCGTATGTCGGTGTAAATTGTCTGACAGGTGACAGCGGGTTATTTTGTAAATAATCGCACAGCGCTCTTACTTTGCACCTGGGGCTCATGAAGTTTTGTGCTCCTGCGAAAGCAAGAATGTGCCAGCGACCATCGGCTTTCATGCTGTGCCCAAGATGCATGGGCTTTGCGTCGGCATGGCGCGTTACTTTAGCAGAATGAAAACGCATTCCGATGGATTGACCGGTCGCCAAATGCTGATGTTGCCCAGCACTGACTAAAGTGGATGGTGGGTAATGAATGGCCGTACCCGCCGTAAAGCGACCAAATTGCATAAAATATTGTTGAAAGACTGCCGGATCAACGCCCTCTGGATGGCTTGCTGATTTTGGTTTGGCGCTGAACATCTTTGAAAACTCACGATCAAAATCGATAAGTTGCTGAGCGACCTGTTGTCGTTCGAATGAGTAAGATTTTAGAAGTTCAGCATTGGCTCTACTGGTTAGCACATGAGCCAGTTTCCAACCGAGGTTCCAAGTGTCGTTGACCGAAGTGTTTAAGCCTTGCCCAGCTTTTGGGCTGTGAGTATGGCAAGCATCACCCGCCAAAAATACTCTAGGTAACTGACCATCTTCGGCATCATCAAATGCCGTGGTTAAGCGCTGGCCGATTTCATAGACACTCCACCACGCGATTTCTTTCACCTCTATGGTGTAGGGATGCAAGATGCGGTTAGCCGCAGCGATTAAGTAGTCTGTGGTGATGGTTTGCTTGCTGAGACGTTCATTGTTTTTCAGCTTATCCAGTTCTATGTATAAACGCACCATGTAACCACCTTCACGGGGAATGATGAGCATGTTGCCTTCATGGCTGGAGTGAATTGCCGATTTTAGACGAATATCAGGAAAATCGGTCACAGCTAATACATCCATCACGCCCCATCCTTGATTGATAGAGTCACCGACTAATTCACGACCGATGGATTTTCTTACCGTGCTCCGAGCACCGTCACACCCAACCACATATTTGGCTTTAACTGTTTCAATGACGCCAAGGTGTTGAGAGTCTAAACGTTCAAACGTCAATGTCACCGGGTAGTCGGTGACTGTGTTATCGACTTCAAGATGACGTAATTGTCGGGAGTAATGAGGCACAATTTTGCGTGCGCCATGGCGCATTATGTCTAGAAAGGCGTCGTGTACCCGAGCTTGGTTGATGATGACATGAGGCATTTCAGACAAGTCATCTTCTACATCTTGAATTTTGCTGCTGCGGGCAATCTGTTCTGGCTGCTCTGCATCAGGTTTCCAAAATGCGGTTTCATTTACCCAATAGGCTTCCTGTTTTATTTGATCTGCGAAGTCGTAGGCTTCAAACATTTCCATGGTTCGACATGCGATACCATCTGCTTGACCCACTAATAAGCGATCGTCTTTTTGTTCGACGATACAAGTAGCGATAGAAGCAAATTTTGATAATTGTGCCGCTAGGTTAAGACCTGCAGGGCCGCAACCGATTATCATCACATCGACTTTTGAGGGCAGTGGATGTTTTAGTGGTGGCGCTATTACCCTATCTTCTGGGTTGATAACTCTTGGGTCGCCTGGTTGAAAACCGTCTTGGTAAAATTGCATGATTCATCCTCTTATTATTGTCTATGGCGTGTTTGAGTGAAAAGACTTGCTGTCTGTGATTGGAATGACTTTAATGGATTTAAGATATGAGTAAAAATCGATTTTTAATACCAGACTAGTAGAAAACGCATAGATGAATCCTAATTTATTAAAGCAATTGGCGATTGTGGTTAAACAAGGCTCGCTGAGTCGAGCTTGTGAGCAGTTGTACATCACTCAGCCCACTTTGACGCGCAGCATTCAGCAGTTGGAGATGAAAGTGGGAGCGCCTGTGCTGGTCCGCACGCGTTACGGGGTTCAACCCACTGAGATCGGAGCAAGGTTGGCGCAAATAGGTGAAAGGATACTAGCCGAAACAGAGCAGGGCGAAGAGGTCATTCGACAATTTCATAGCGGCTATCACAATGAATTTGTTATTGGCATCGATCCGCTTTGGGAATTCGCCACAGTCGAGCAAATGACTGACTATTTTATGCAAGAAAAGCGCTATGTCTTTCATTTTAGAACGGGGTCAGCGGCGGCACAAATTGAGCTTTTACAGAAGGGAGAACTGGATTTTGTGTTGGCACCAGCGCATTTATCGGTTAAACAAGGAGCCCTTGATAGACAGCTGTTGTTTCGTGACAGATCGGCGGTGTTTGTGGGTAAAAAATCCGCTCTTAGAGGCTCAGATAAACCGATTTCTCAAGAGGTTTTGGAGAAGCAGAATTGGATAGTGGCTGGCGCAAGTGCAGGGTTTCTTGATCGGCCGGGAGAGCTTGTGGGACTCAAAGCCGCCAGCATGGCCTTTACGGGAAGCATTCGCTCGGTTTTACATCTTCTAAATACATCCGATGTATTGGTTCGTTTACCCGCTCGTCTCGCCTTAATGACAGCTGAGGTTGGTGTTGATCAAATGATTCACGTTACTGGGCAGCAAGGGCCGCGCAGAGACATTGCACTGTGGTCGAGGGTGGACAACTTAGAGCGCCCAGAGTGCAGCAAAGTGCATGAACAGATTCGTCGCTTCGTGACGTCTTTGGAGGAGGCAATGCCTCTATTTGGGTTGGATTTATAATGCATATTGTCGTGAGGTTTCTTCTCTGACATGTTTTTTCAGTTGCTTTATAAAGTGGGTTTCGATGTTGTTTAAACTCACGGTTTCTGGTGTGACTAGGTAGATTTCTGTCATCGGAAAGTCATTGTATGGAGGAAGTGGCCATAATAATCCTTGATCTACGTATGGTTGGGCGCTGTCTATGGTGAGGGCGCCAAAGCCGATGCCGGTGAGAATAAGACGTCGTATTTCTTCTACGTTAGACGATACGGCCACCAGTCTTCCCCAAAATTGATGCTCTTCCCGGAATTGTGCTATGGCGTCTAACCCTTCCCCTGGTTGGTCGCTCTCAAATGAGATGTAAGCGCCGCCTTTTACGTCTTCCAAAGTGAGGTCGGTTTTACCAAAGCAAGGGTGATCTGGGCCGCAGTAAAAGCCCATTTTTTCATAACCAATAAAATCAAAACGCAGCCCTGTTTTGGCTATTTTTTTATTACTCAGTCCTATGTGTAAAGTGCCTTCAGCAACGTGGCTGACGATGTCGGCACTTGGCTGAGTATTAATATTAAAGATCACGTTTGGG
>CAZBUC010000244.1:0-3831 GCA_964494965.1 uncultured Maribrevibacterium sp. | reverse complement strand
CACCAATATTGCGGTATTCGTAATTAGTGAAGGTCTCTTGCGCATTCATAGGAGAACGGTTTAACTGGTGACAAGCATTACAATTGGTAAATTGTTGAGAGAAAAACAAGGTCTTACCAAGCTCTTCTTCTGGTGAAAGACTCACTTCACCACGAAGAGCACGATCGTATTTTGAATCAAATGGCATAAACAACGTCGTTTTTTCAAAAGTGGCAATCGCATTCGTAATAGCCGCAAACCCTTTGTCCGTATCATCAAGTACGCCCTCACCGTATTGCTCATTAAACATGATTTCGTACTGAGGATTTTCTTTCACACGCTCGATTAATGCAGCAGCATTAGGCAGCGCCATTTCAAGAGGATTTAAAAAAGGCCCTGCTGCTTGCTGCGCCAACCCTGACGCCCTACCATCTAAAAACTGTCCACCTCGGTACTCGCCATTTGCCATACGGTGAAACGCAGGGGAAAAAGCAGCGTACCCAGCGGAAGGCGCATTCCGCCCCCCCATGGACACTCCGTCGCTACCAATGGAAACAGCGCCCAATAGGCCGTCCTTACGATTATCAACAAACGCACTGGCAATGCTATGACAAGTGGCACAGGACTGATTACGGGCTTTAGAAAGATTGGTGTCAAAAAACAACTGCGAGCCAAGCAAGGCTTTTGGATCAGTCAGCGGAAGAGGTAACTCGACGGCGGCACTTGACGCTTCTACGCTCGACGTGACGTTAGAATCACTGCACGCAACCAAAAATAAAGCCGTTAAACATACACCAAAAGATACACGCGTCATTTACAACCACACCAGTCAACCGTTATTTAGTTTATGTGATCGATAATACACTCGACATGGTGATCAGTAAATTAATGATAATCACTATTATTCAATAAATGAACAATAAAAAACCCAACCAAGACATACATCAATATCGTGGTTGGGTTCTATGACACTGCGGTCAAACTAAACCGTTAATTTTGCTCTGGAAGCGTGACATTAAGTTCTAATATTGAACAGTCATCCGTATTATCAAGCTGAATCTGCACATCGTTATTGCCAATGTTCACGTACTTACGAATCACATCAATGATTTCTTGCTGCATTTGCGGCAAATAGTCAGGCTGCTGTCGTTTACTACGCTCGTGCGCCACAATAATTTGCAGACGATCCTTAGCGACAGAGGCAGAACTTGGTGCATTTTTCGTTTTAAAATAATCAAAAATTCCCACCCTAACCCCCTAGCAAACGTTTAATAAAACCTTTCTTCTGAACCTCTAAGAAGCGCAAAGGACGCTCCTCCCCCATCAAACGATCCACCGCGTCCATATAAGCCAAGCCAGCTTCTGATTCGGTATCCAAAATCACTGGTGTACCTTGGTTGGAAGCTTTGAGCACCGCCTCAGATTCTGGAATGACACCAAGCAAAGGGATAGCCAATATATCTTCAACGTCCGCCACGCTAAGCATTTCACCAGAAGCCACACGCCCAGGATGATAACGAGTCAGAAGAAGGTGTTCCTCTATGGGCTCTTTGCCACCCTCTGCTCGTTTGGACTTACTTTGCAATATCCCTAAAATTCGATCGGAATCACGTACCGATGAGACTTCTGGGTTAGTAACAACAATCGCAGTATCAGCAAAATACAGCGCCATTTGAGCGCCTTTCTCAATACCTGCTGGAGAATCACAGATAATATAATCAAATTCTTTGCTGAGCTCCTGAAGTACCTCTTCAACACCTTCAATAGTCAGCGCATCTTTATCGCGAGTTTGTGATGCCGGTAGTATATACAAGCCTTTAGTACGCTTGTCTTTGATCAGCGCCTGAGACAAAGTGGCTTCTTTATTGATCACGTTTACAAAATCATAAACAACACGACGCTCACAGCCCATGATCAAGTCTAGGTTACGCAAACCCACATCAAAATCGATGATAACCGTTTTATGTCCTTTTAATGCAATACCAGTCCCAATCGCAGCACTCGACGTGGTCTTACCAACACCGCCTTTGCCTGAGGTGACTACTATAATCTTTGCCAATGCCGTATCCCCCGGTGACTTCGTTCCAAAATCACCTAATTAATAGATTAAATACCCTAAAGCGGTACAATTTCCAAGCTATCGTCAACTAATAGCACTTGCGCGCCATTTTTCCAAACAATATTTTGCAGCGCATCGCTCAACATAAAATTACCAGCAATGGAAACCAACTCCGCTTCCATGCTTTTACAAAAAATTCTTGCCTCAGTATCGCCCTTGACGCCTGCTAATGCTCGGCCTCGCAAGGCGCCATAAACATGGATGTTACCATCGGCTAACACTTCCGCGCCCGCACTCACTTGAGCCAATATAATCAAGTCCCCTTCAGCATAAACCTGCTGACCAGAACGAATAGGTTTGGTAATGACCTTAGCGGCCTGTGGCACTAAACGTTCTTCCACCACGGTTTTCACCACCACATCGGGTGAGGGATCTTCTTTTAACGGCAATGGTGGATTGATCGGCCGTGCTTTACTCGCAGGCAACAGAGGAATGGTGACAGACGCCCCCCACACAGGTGTACTTTCAGGATCACAACGCCAGCCAATCACGCCAAGCCCTAATGAGCTCACTGACTTTATCAGCGTCTCAAACTGATCCAGCGTAATACCACGCTTCATCTTTGAAATATCAATAATGATCGGCGCTTGATTAAAAAAATGCGGTACCTGATCAATCTTTTCCTTTAGATGAAAAAGGATGTCATCTAAAGAGAAGGTTTGAACTTCAAGTAAAATTGTTGTTACAACGCTTCCTTTAAGCCGGAAGCCAGAGTCTGTCATGAAGCATGTCCTTTTTGAGTGCTTTGAGAGGCTTTAAATATAAAAATCATCATGAAATATTCACATGCGCCCAATAGTTCTATTCTATCAAGCTTCACAATTAATTAAAGCCGCAAAAGTTGTGTCTTTACGTTACCAAGTGCAACCAAATCACACGGATAGGCGCTAAGAATAACGTAAAACGCACAATAATGAACGAAAGATTAAGCGTATGATTTAATTAATATTTTACAACTTACTTACATACTTGTTCCCATGTATCTGGGGAAAACTTTTATGCAACCAACTAACCTCAAAAAAATCACTCATCTGTTGGGCGAACAGCAAATTCCGGAGACAAACGACTGACGCCCAATCCGCTTTGCTTAGTCAGTTTAATTTGCACAGGAATTCGCTCTTTGAGTGCACTAATGTGGCTGATAATACCAATGGTTTTGCCCGATGAGTGTAGGTTATCCAAAGCGTCCAGCGCCGATTCAAGTGTCTCGCTGTCTAAGGTGCCAAAGCCTTCGTCCAAAAACAAAGAATCAATACTGGTTTTGTGAGACACCAAATCAGACAGAGCCAAGGCAAGTGCCAAGCTAACCAAGAAAGACTCGCCTCCAGATAAAGTCTTAGTATCTCGAGAAGCGTTTGCTTGCCAAGTATCAACAACCAACAAAGACAATGCTTCTTCGTTGCGCATTAGTTGATAACGACGATGCAAGATAGCCAAATGCTGATTGGCCAAGTACACCAAATGATCCAAGGTGAGGCTTTGTGCAAAACGCCGAAATTTTGCCCCGTCTGCCGAGCCAATCAAATGATTCAAGCGCTCAAGGTGCACAAACGCTTCACGACGAACCTCAAGTGCCGCCTTAGCGCTACTCACCTGCTCTCTACGCTGTACTTCTTCTTGGATCTGCTGTGCAACCACGCCCCATTGACGGTGCAGTGTTTGACGCTCAGCGTCAAGCTGAGCATGTTTGTCCATAAGGCTATCGAGTGGTAATACGATTAATTCTGCCTCAT
>CAZBUC010000243.1:0-3832 GCA_964494965.1 uncultured Maribrevibacterium sp. | reverse complement strand
TTCGGGATTGCTAGCAAAACCATCCCTGTCCCAAGGCATGGGTGCACGACTGAAATACAGCGCACGCTGTTTCTCATCACACACCACTTTCACCACGTTAGGGTTAAAGAAATCCTCAACCTGATCAATCGCGCAAGCAACCGTCGCCATCTCGGCGTCTTTGTCTTGATTTAGCGCAATCACACTGGAGTGAATCAAGTTAACAGGCAAAAAAGGCTCATCGCCTTGTACGTTGACGACAATCTCATCCCCCTTCCAGCCTTTTTTAGCCGCCACTTCCGCCAAACGTTCGGTACCATTTTCATGGTCATCACGGGTCATCACAACAGACGCCCCAAACGCTAATGCCGCTTGTTCGATAACCTGGTGATCTGTCGCCACAGTGACCGATTGTGCCCCCGCTTTTAGCGCCAGTTCATAAACCCATTGTAATACGGGTTTGCCACCTAAGTCGGCCATCAATTTTTGCGGAAAACGCTGAGAAGCGTAACGAGCAGGAATAACAATGTGAAAATCAGGTAAAGATTGCATGGTCATTATTTTTCAAACTCCGGTTTTTGCGCCAATTCATAAGCGTGCTCTAAAGGCATACGAGATGCCAACACCATGTCGGCCACTTCCCGTGCGACACCTTCGCCAGCGCTCTTATTCAGCACTAGATGACAATAACGCTGCACTAAAATATGTGCATCTGCTGGACATAAGGCCACACCAACGTTTGGCATGACTTGAAGATCAATCACATCATCACCCACATAAGCGGCTTCCGCTGAGGTAATGCCCAACTGCGCTATCAACTCATTAAATGCGGCGGCTTTATTATGACAACCAGGGTAAAAATGCGTCACTTTTAGCTCTTCCATCCGTCGTCTCAGTGGCAGCGAATCTTTTGCTGTGATCACAGCGACTTGTATCCCCCACTTTGGCAATAGCTTCATCGCCACACCATCTTTGACATTGAAGCGCTTTAGGGTTTCCCCATGCTCGGTATATAACAGACGACCATCGGTTAAAACGCCATCCACATCAAACACGACCAACTTCAACGCTTGTAATGTTGGAAGCAAAGTTAGATCCTTGTTCAATACTGAATAAGAAGTCAGAAAAGCCATATCCATTTATTAAGCACTCGTATCCAATTCTTCAAAGGTTTTCACCAACTCATCAAGCTGCTTCATTTGCTTTAGGAACGGCGCTAATTTGCCCAGAGGCAAGGCACACGGCCCATCGCATTTTGCATTGTTTGGATCTGGGTTTGTTTCTAGGAACAAGCTCGATAAGCCAAGCGACATGCCAGCACGAGCCAATTCTGTCACTTGCGCACGGCGACCATCCGCTGAATCTTCACGACCGCCCGGACGCTGTAAAGAATGAGTGACGTCAAACATGACAGGGAAACCAAACTTTTTCATTTCGCCAAAACCAAGCATGTCGACGACTAGATTGTTATACCCCATCATGGTGCCACGCTCACACAACATAAGTTGATCATTTCCAGCTTCTTGGCATTTTGTCAGGATATGCTTCATCTCATGAGGGGCTAAAAACTGGGCTTTTTTGATGTTAATAATCGCGCCCGTTTTCGCCATCGCAATAACTAAATCCGTTTGGCGCGATAAGAACGCCGGCAATTGAATCACGTCTGCCACTTCCGCCACTGGCGCACATTGGTAAGCCTCGTGCACATCGGTAATCACTGGCACGCCAAACGTGTCTTTGATCTCTTGCAGAATTTTTAAACCCTCTTCCATGCCTGGGCCACGGAAAGAGTTAATAGACGAACGGTTCGCCTTATCAAAGGAGCCTTTAAACACATAAGGAATACCCAGCGCTTCCGTCACTTTTACATGTTCTTCTGCAACGCGCATGGCCAAATCGCGAGACTCTAATACGTTAACGCCACTGAACAATACAAATGGAAGGTGGTTAGCCACTTCAATCTTGTTACCAATTTTAATAATCTTTGACGCGGGTGTCGCATTTGACAGGTTTGACATAGTCACTCCGTTTTAAATCTAGGTTATCGATCGTAAATTTCTAATATACCAGATAAGTTTTTCGCATCGTCCACGACCACGAGCAAGGTGATTTTATCGCGCAGCATTTGCTCTTCCGCTTGCACTATCATCACATTCTCATTGATGGTTTTAGGATTAGGCGTCATCAAGCTTGCCATGGTTTTGTGTATCATGCCCTCGCTTTCTTTTAACATAGCGCGACGCAAGTCACCATCAGTGAAGATTCCTAACAATTTCCCCTCATCCTGAATTAAGACAACGCCCATTCTACCGTGGGTCATGACGGAAATAGCGTCTTTTAAGGTGGTGTTTGGTGCGCAAATAGGAAGATTATCTTTGTGCATAAGATCTTTGACACGAGTCAGCAGCTTACGACCTAGGCTGCCACCAGGATGAAATCGAGCAAAGTCTTGTGGCTGAAAATTGCGACACTCCATCAAAGCAACGGCCAATGCATCCCCCATGGCGGTTGTCATTGTGGTCGACGTAGTGGGGGCAAGATTATTCGGGCAAGTTTCTTTATCGATAGAAAGGTCTAGAACGCAATCACAGTGTTTCGCCAAAGTAGAGTCTATGTTTCCCACCATGGCAATGCTCGGATTACCGAAGCTTTTTAACGAGGGCAATAAGCGCATCAGCTCTTCTGTTTCACCTGAAAAACTGATCAATACTAAAACATCTTCAGGTTGAATCATCCCCAAATCCCCGTGAAAAGCTTCACCAGGATGAAGAAAGAAACTGGGTGTACCGGTCGAAGCGAGCGTGGCGGCGATTTTTTTACCAATCAACCCGGATTTGCCCATACCGCAAATAATCGTGCGGCCTTTACTGGTTAGTATCATTCGAACCGCTTTAGCAAACTCTTCGGTGACTTGATTAGCTAAATTGGCCAGAGCTTGAGCTTGAGTCGATAAAGTACGTCGAGCGCTATCAATAAGAACATCAGAGTGAATACTGGGTGTGGATGGGTCGCTCATAAAGCCTCTCTGCTCCGTATAATCATGGTTAGGTTGATTTATTATACAGAGGAGAAAGCGGGTCGCCTATCAAAGAGCCCGTTTTCATCACTCTTGCTTTGATAAACGGGCTTTTTGATCTATTGGCAAGGCTATGTGGCCTTTATGATTATCTTAAGCAGCTGAGAAATTGCCCGCTTAAACTCTCTAAAAAGGCGAAATACGCATTAGTGCCGATTTTTATCTGACTGCCTAATGGATCTAGTGGCGCCGTTTTAACGTCAGAGCCCTCCAATAAAGCCGTCACGATCGCTGGACTGAACTGGGGCTCACTAAACACACAATGAATCTTGTGTTCTTCGATTTCACGACGAATTTCTGCGACTTTTTTCGCTCCAGGTTTGCGCTCTGGACTGACCGTAATTTCGCCAGCATTTTGCAAACCATAATGTTGTTCAAAGTAGCTATAGCCATCATGGAAAACAATATAAGGTACCGTATTTACCTGACTGAGCGCTTTACGAATCTCAGCATCTTTGGCACTCAACCCTTTTTCAAAAGCGGCTAGATTACCTTCATAGTAAGCCGCATTGGCAGCATCAAGAGAGGCTAGACGCACTGTGACGGCTTTTGCCAAAACTAACGCATTATCAGGGGATAACCAGACATGTGGATCAACACCAGAATGATCATGGCCTTCATGGTCATCGTGTTTCTTATGACCGTGGTCATCATGTTTCTTATGACCATGGTCGTCATGTTTCTTATGACCATGGTCGTCATGTTTCTTATGACCATGGTCGTCATGTTTCTTATGACCATGGTCGTCATGTTTCTTATGACCATGGTCGTCATGTT
>CAZBUC010000242.1:0-3858 GCA_964494965.1 uncultured Maribrevibacterium sp. | reverse complement strand
CTGACTTCAATGATGGTTCTGTTTTTCCTTGGTTAGCACCGACTAAGTTAAGTGATAAAAAAGGTACGGAAATTTATGAACATGATGTGCATCCTTTGCATATGTTTTGGGCGATGCCACGCCGTATTCGCTTAGAAGTTCAGCATAGAGAAGATGTCTGTCATATATCAGGAAAAACCGCTCAAAAAGTGGTGACGGATTATCGAACACAAAACTATGGTCACAATTACTCGGGCAATTGGTCTCACCCGCTAACGCCTTATAAAGGCGACCCGAAAAAGCCAGAAGCAGAATGGTTGTCTATCAAAGGTCAGCCTGGTGGTCTGCATTATAAAATTTGGGATGTCTTGAGCTTTTCAAGTGATACCCAAGCTCAAAAATGTGCTGCGGTTGTTTCTCATTTTGAAGTGGTATCTAAACACTATCGTAAAGCGTTAAAACAGGTTCGTTCTCGCCTTTGGGTATTTGGTTACGATATGGACAACATGAAGGCTCGTTGTTGGTATAGCGCCAGTATGCCTCTGTTTCAGTTTGACCCAGAGCAGCAAGATGAATTATTGGTTGAGGTGAAATGCCTACAAAAGCTTTCGTCCGATGCTTTGTGGCATTTGCGGTCTGAGGTCAAAGCTGCCTGGTTTGAAAGCCCAAGTGACGCCAAAGGCGATGTGTCCTTTATCGATCTGGAATTTTGGCAACGTACAGAAAATCTATTCTTTGATGCCATTGCCAAGTTAATGGAAGATGTGGAAAACGAAAGACAACAGCCGCGAAAGCATGGCTAACGAGACTGCAATTTGTTGTACTGGATTTGTTCGATGAATATGCCTTGTCTGAACTGGGTTCCGAGCGAACCATGATAAAGCGTATTGAGGCAAGGCGGTCATTATCGGGTTGGTTATACGGTGGCAAAGACATAAAAAGCTTTAAAACCGATCATAAAATTGAAGCGAAGCAGGAGGTGAGTTAATGGATGATCAAGAGTTCAAAATGATAAGTCGCTGGTGGCAAAGTATGTTTCTGGATGCCTCAGAGTTAAAAGACAAGCATATCCAACCAGCACCAACGTCACATAAGGCAGAATTGAAACGTTGCGATACTGCGGACGATGCTATGTTGTCAGAAGGCTTTCGAGCTTTATGGACGGCATTATTAAATAGCGGACTTGAAGAGACTTTGCAGCCCATGAGTAAAGAAAGACAAACTCAAAAGCTCGAAGCATGGGCAACCGTCGCCGCCGTTTTGGTTCATATTAAGTCCGATAATAGCGAGAAACTGGCTGTTCAGGCTGGCAAGAAATTGAACAAGCAAGGTGAACCGACAGACAAATCCATTGTTAGTGAGTTGCGCTTTGCCAAGCTACAAAATACGCCAACGCCAGAAGATTTTTTAAAACGCTTGCGTCGTATTATTCAACAACTAGATGGCAAGGTGTCTCCCACCAAAGTGGCCGCCGACATATTGCAATGGTTTGACGAATATTACGACAGACAACCGCGCAAAGCGGATAAGCGAATAACCGTGCAATGGGCGATGGACTATTACCGATCTGCCAATCAAAAAGCATCCAAATCTACTTCAACTAATTAACTTAAAAGGGAATTAACATGAGCCAATTTATTCAACTTCATATCCTAACTTCTTACGCGCCTTCTAACTTAAACCGCGATGATCTTGGTCGCCCGAAAACGGCAAAAATGGGGGGCTTTGATCGCTTGCGCGTCAGCTCACAAAGTTTAAAACGCAACTGGCGTTGTTCTGAAGTATTTGAATCTGCCTTGTCGAACAATATTGGTAAGCGAACCAAACGTTTTGGTCAGCAAGTGTTTGGTTTGATGATTACGAAAGGTGCTTCTGAAAAGAACGCCAAAGTATGGGCTGCGGATATTGCAGGCGTATTTGGTAAAATCAAAAAAGACTCTTTAGAGATAGAGCAGCTTGCACACATCAGTCCAGAAGAACAAACAGCGGCATTTGAGTTAGCAACAGTTTTAGTGGAAGAAGGGCGACCAGCCAAAGACGAAGAGAAAGCTTTGTTACGCCAAAATCAAAGTGCTGTCGACATTGCCTTGTTTGGTCGTATGTTGGCGTCTAGCCCACGTTTTAATGTGGAAGCGGCTTGCCAAGTGGCTCATGCATTGAGCGTTCACAGCATCGTTGTGGAAGATGATTATTTCACTGCAGTGGATGATTTGAACGACGGCAAAGAAGATTCTGGCTCATCTCATATTGGTGAATCCGGCTTTGCGGCGGCGTTATTTTATAACTACATTTGCATCAACAAATCTCAACTAATTGAGAACCTTGATGGAAATGAAGCCTTAGCTAATAAAGCCATTCAAGCGCTGACGGAAGCCGCCGTAAAAGTATCGCCAAAAGGCAAACAAAATAGCTTCGCCTCTCGCGCTTATGCTAGCTATGTCTTAGCTGAGAAAGGCGAATATCAGCCACGTTCCTTGTCGGCGGCGTTTTTAAAACCCATTGCAGGTGGAGACCAAGCGGTCGATGCGATTAAAGCGCTTAATAAACAGGCCGAGAATTTCGATAAAGTCTATGGTGAATGCGCAGAAACGCGCTATGCCATTGATGCGGTCAATGGCGAAGGTTCATTTGAAGAATTAAAAGCCTTTGTCGCTCAGTAGGGAGCCCGAATCATGAAGGATTATTTAGTATTTCGGCTCTATGGCCCCATGGCAAGTTGGGGACAGCCCGCTGTTGGTGGAGACAGGGCTACAGCCATTGCGCCAACGCGTTCCGCCATTCTCGGTTTGCTGGGAGCAGCCCTAGGTATTAAGCGTGATGATGCACAGCAACTAGACGCTTTGCACACTAGTGTTCAGATGGCGACCAAGCAGTTGACACCAACTAGCTTGTTGCGGGATTATCATACGAGCCAAGTACCATCTCGTAATAACAAGTATGTTTATCGCACTCGTAAAAATGAGTTGTTGGATGAGCATAAAGAGAAGCTGAATACCATATTGTCTACGCGGGATTATCGCTGCGATGGTATTTGGGTTGTCGCTATTTCATTAACACAAGATAATCATTTTAGTTTAGATCAGCTCAAAAAAGCGCTTACCAAGCCAGTTTATGTCTTGTCGTTAGGACGAAAGTCCTGTCCTTTGGCTGCGCCTTTAATGCCCGTGTTGTTGACGTCTGTCAGTTTAAGAGAGGCATTAGATCATTCGTTCCCAAGCATTATCGACATTGATAAGCCGCATTTAGATGCCGTTTGGTTGCGACCTAATAAGTTATCAACTTACACTTGGGAAGGAAGTGTTGACGAGTTCTCAGGCGAAACGGCGCTGACAACCCACCCTTGGGATGATCCAATTAACCGTGACCGTTGGCAGTTTAAGCAGCGCGTTATGCATCAAATAACGGTGCATCAGGTCAAGATGGAGGAGTCCTAAATGTATTTGTCTAAAGTATCGTTTCAATCATCACAACAAGCGAGACAGCTATTGCTTGGCTTTGGTGGAAAAGGCGCTTATTCCGCTCATCAAATGTTGTGGCAGCTATTTACTAAAGAAGAGGAGCGCTCTTTTTTGTTTCGTGAAGAGCAAAATACAGACGGATCTAAAGCGTTTTTTGTATTGTCCTCGGTTAAACCAGAATCAAATGAAAGTACGTTTAGTGTCCAAACGAAAGTTCTTACACCAAAACTACAAAGTGGCCAACGACTGGGCTTTACTTTAAGGGCGAACCCGACCGTTTGTACGACGGATGAAAAGGGAAAATCAAAGCGTCATGACGTGATGATGCACGCAAAGAAAGCCGCGAAAGAGAGTGGCATATCAGATAGTGAAGAAATTCGTTTACTTATGGAACAAGCGGCTCAAGAGTGGATTGCTAACC
>CAZBUC010000241.1:0-3908 GCA_964494965.1 uncultured Maribrevibacterium sp. | reverse complement strand
GTACCTAGGGACAAAGAAACGACCGCACAAAGAATCATTGCCGCGGCTAAGAAAATTTGCGGTGAAAGTAGGGTCAAACCATAATAAATGAGTGTTGGTACGGTACCACTGGCAATCCAAACCCCTACTAGCATACCCACTAGAATGAGCACCGAAACAGAAGGCATAGACACGTGAATAACGCGGAAGATGCCTTCCTCAATTTGTTTCCAACGTAAGCCCTGTTTAATACCTACCAAGGCGGTGAGTGCCAAACCAATAGAAAGGGGGATATGTGGCGTGAAATCGCCAAAATAGAAAATCTGTATGCCTAATAGAATCAATGTTAAAACGACGGGAACAAGAGCAAGCTGTAAGCTTGGCTTTTGCATCTCACCGCTACTAGAGGTGTTTGTTGTCATCATGGGTTCCTTGTCTTGCTTTATAATTAGGTGTGAAAAAAGCCAAAGTCAGCCGCAAGAAATGCGTCCTTTTACTTTTCTACTTCTAGATATAGCAAGGATGACAAGCGAATTCACAAACAGGTCGTAATACTTTGTATGAACAATGTGAAAGCGACGTAAGTACCAATGGAAAGCCTATGAAGGCGTAACACGGCCTAGGTATCCCCATTTTTATGCTGATAAATGCGTTAAATTGGTTTCTTTTAGGCGAATTTGGAATAAAAAAATGACAATGCTTGATTATCGCGCCTGTTATCTCTGTCACAGGAGTGCCATCCCAGTGTCATGATTGCTGACCAGATTCCTCATTTTCGTGAAGAAAGCGTTTTTTTGGACGATTCTTGTGCTAGTTTGTAAACAGCTGTTTATAAATCACGTACTTCTTCACATGAAATGGATCGGCATTCTGTGCCATGTCGTCGACTTATTTTTTTTGACCTTAGTTGTTATAGTGAAAGTAATTATAGTGAAACGTGTTATAAAAAAGTCATTACAGTAAGTGTCATTTCAATGCTTCAATGCAGGAAATATTCGATTCACCTCTTACCTTTTGCAGTGCTTAAACATGTTGATGTCAGA
Source organism: uncultured Maribrevibacterium sp. (assembly GCA_964494965.1). Lineage (GTDB taxonomy): Bacteria > Pseudomonadota > Gammaproteobacteria > Pseudomonadales > Marinomonadaceae > Marinomonas. The sequence continues at coordinate 2,886 of CAZBUC010000241.1, read as the reverse complement.
CATTAAAATACTCGTCGTAGACGATTCAAGCGTCATTAGAGAAACACTCGAAAGCTATTTCGCTGCAGAAGGTTACACAGTGACTGGTGCAGAGACCGCCGAGGCCGCCGAGCAGATTTTAAGCGAGCAAGAGTTTGACCTCATCTTGCTGGACATTCGTTTGCCTGGCAAAGATGGGCTGACATTAACCCGTGAGTTACGCAGCCGCTCAGAAGTGGGCATTATTTTGGTGACGGGTAAGCAAGACGAGATTGATCGTATTATTGGTTTAGAATGTGGCGCCGATGAATACGTGTCTAAGCCCTTTAATGCCCGTGAGATATTGGCTCGTGGTAAAAATCTGATTCGCCGTGTGCAAAAACAGCGTGAGTCGGAGAAAAAACACAGTGAAGAGCCGGTTATGCGCGCCATTGGTACTTGGCAGCTGGATACGGCGCGTCGTGTTTTGGTGAAATCAGATCGCAGTGTCAGCCAGCTGACAGAGGGAGAGTTTCAGTTGCTGCTGGCCTTAAAAGCCAACGAAGGCGTGGCGTTAACGCGAGATCAGCTGATGGATCGCATTAAGAACCGCACCTGGAACGCCACGGATCGCACCATAGATGTGTTGATCGGTCGGATCCGTCGTAAATTAAGCAAAGATCCACTGTGCCCACAAATGATCATTACCGTACATGGTGTGGGTTATCTTTTAAGTACGCACACCAATGATGTGTCATGCGAGTCAGCGTAATTTCGAACCCCGTTCGCGTTTTATGCAGCCTATTTTGGCTGAGCGTGTCGTTTGGCCTGAACGCCTCTACCTTATCTTCCTCGCAAAAGGAGGTGACTGTACCGCCTTTGGAGAAGTTAGCGGAATTGACCGTCACCGTCTGTGGTAATAGCGCTTACCCCCCCGTGTCGTGGGTAAACAATCAAGGACAAACAGACGGTGTGAATGTCGCTGTTATGCGTCTACTATTGGAACCTTTAGGGGTGACAGTAGACACCCGTCAAAACAGTAACTGGCGACGTTGTTTAAAAGAAGTCGAGCTGGGCAATGTGGATATGTTGTCGGGTTTTAAGACTAAGCGCCGCCAAGAGTTCGCCATTTTTCTCGACGCCCCGGTTATTCGTGAGACCATTTATCTGTACTACCCGATTAAGCAGCCTTTAGACTTCACTGACTGGACCGCCTTGTCTGGCTTACGAGTTGGCGTGCTAATGGGAGACAGCTTTGGTAATGAGGTGGATGCCGCGCTACAAGAGTACCCCAGTTTGGAATTCGTCTCGACGCAGGATCAGAACTTATTAAAATTGGCAGATAACCGCTTAGACGTAGTGCCCATGGGCAAGCTGTCGGGCCAGTTAGATCTTCAGCGTCTAGGATTAAAAGAGCAGATTGGTTCTACCGAAACCGACGTGAGCGATTTTTGGTACTTGGCGATATCAAAGCAATCGCCACTTGTGCCTTGGTTGCCCCTATTAAATCAGCGCCTGAATCAGGTGTTAGCAGAGCCTGACGTGGTGAGTGAGTTGGTCGCGCGCTACTACCAAATTTACACCACAGATCTTGGTTTAGACCCCGAGTTGGATGATTCATTATGAGCCAAACAAGCAAGCTGGCATTAATGCCGAATTGGTTGCGTTATAAGCAAACTCATCCATTGGCGTACCGAATTTTCATCAAGCTGCTGTCATTAAGCCTGGTATTAGCACTGATTTCGACCAGTATTCAGGTGTTCAATGAATACCGTCGGGAAACCGCCTCCATGCAACAACAAACCGATTACATCACCTCTTCCCACATAGAAGGTGTCCGCAAGGGGTTGTGGGACCTAGACAGTGAACAACTGGAATTGCAGCTCAAAGGCATCATGAACTTTACCAACGTCAGCGCGGTCACCCTGCATTCTGCCGACTGGCAAAACGACATTATTGTGGGTGATAAAAATGCCATCAGCAACCAAAAGGGGTTGGGTCAGGCTTTTCGTCACGCGGGGGCCACTCGTTTACCCATTTACTACATCAATCGAGATGGCCAGCAGACTGACCGTTTATTGGGCGAATTGACCGTTTATCATGACATTGCCGCCATGCAGTCAAAATTGCTCCGATCCGCCATCGAGATTGCGTTATTTCAGAGTTTGTTGGTCTTGATCAATGGCGTTTTGTTGCTGCTGATTGTGTATTTTATGGTAACGCGCCATTTGGAATATATGGCCAGTTACACACGCTCTATTGGCGCGGGAAATTTAAAACAAAAATTGGTGTTGCCGCACAAAACCGCCCGCGCCGAGAGTGACGAGATTGACTCAGTGGTCAACGCGATGAACGACATGCGCGAGGCGATTTTAGCGGATATCAAGCAAAAAGATGTGATTGAAGCCGAACTACGCTATCACCGAGATCAGTTGCAAGAGCAGGTGAGTCGTCGTACTCGACGCCTACAAGATGCCAAAGAAACGGCCGAAAAAGCGAATTTAGCCAAGAGTCAGTTTCTGGCCACCATGAGCCATGAAATCAAAACCCCATTGAACGGAATTTTGGGCATGGTGGAGCTATTACAAAGTCAGCCGCAATTGCCAGAAAGCCGAGAGAAATTGGCGGCTATTTATCAGTCGGGCGACGCCTTATTAGAAATACTAAACGGCTTGTTGGACTATGCTCGTTTGGAAGAGGGCATGTACAGTCCAGAAATACGGCCTTTTTCAATCAGTGAATTAGTGAACTCCACGAGTTTGCTGTTTACAGCGCAAGCGCAGAAGCAAAATACTCAGATCAATGTGCATATTAGCGACGCGATTCCAGATCGTTATCAAGGTGCGGCAGGGGCGTTGCGACAAATTCTGTCGAATCTGGTGTCTAATGCCATAAAATTCACGCGCGACGGCACCGTCACCTTATCTG
>CAZBUC010000240.1:0-3909 GCA_964494965.1 uncultured Maribrevibacterium sp. | reverse complement strand
AGGCGTTAGTAAAAAGAGCGTCAGCTGATTTTATGCAATCGGTTCAGCAAGAAAGAGCGCAGGCCGCTTCGGGGTTGTCTAATGTGGAAAAGACCACAGCACCTTCGGCATTGTCCGTTGTTTTTGCATCACCTGATGAATTTGTTGATCGGCTTTGGCCTCATGCTCAACAGGTAGGTGAAAAGTTAGGAGTAAATCCTAAGGCGGTGCTTGCTCAAGCAGCTTTAGAAACGGGCTGGGGGAAATACCCGATTGCCAAAGAGGACGGCTCTGCCAGCTTTAACTTATTCGGCATTAAAGCCGATAATCGGTGGGATGGGGAAAGAGCGGTAGTCAATACCCTAGAATTTCGTGATGGCGTTGCAAAGCGTGAGAAAGCCGCCTTCCGGGCTTATGATTCGTTTGCTCAAAGTTTCGACGATTATGCTCAGTTTTTATCTTCCAGTGAGCGGTACAAAGATGCCCTTCAGTCAGGTAATGATGCGTCAATGTTTGCCGCTTCTTTACAAAGAGGTGGGTATGCAACCGATCCGAATTACGCCAACAAAATCGACAACATCCTTTCCAGTAAATGGTTTCAGCGCTTGTAGCGTTTAACGACCTACAAGTCGCTGTCTTGGTAAAGTTTTTGCAACACCAGCCGATAAAGCACAACAACACAGTGATAATTCCTCAATAACGTACTAGGGGTATGGGCTATGAGCTCAAATTTATATTCAATTGGTTTATCTGGACTGCAGTCTAGTAACGCCCGAATCAATACCACAGGGCACAATACGACCAATGTGAATACAGAGGGCTATAGTCGTCAGAGAACAGATGTCGTCAGTTCTCCAGCGGGCGGTGTTGTACTGCGTGATACTGGCCGATTAGTCGATCAGTTTGTTAGCAGTCAGATTCGATCCGATACCTCTGAGTTTAATTACTACGACACCTACCGTTCCATGATGTCTATGTCTGATGAGCTCTTTTCAGAAGAGAGTGTGTCACTTTCCGGTTATCTTGATAGTGCTTTTACGGCGCTACAAAATGCGAACAATGACCCTACCTCGTCATCTCTAAGACAACTTGCTCATGCCAGCTTGAATAACCTAGTTGAGCAATACAACTCACTGTCTAATTTAGTTACCAGACAAGAAGACCTCGCTGATGATCAGATCTCAACTTCATTGGTTGATATCAACAGCATTACAGCCAAAATGTCTGATTTGAATGGGAAGATATTACGCGAAGAAAGCTTGTCTACCTCGCCAGCAAATGAACTTCGTGATCAACAAGAGCTTTTAGCAAAAGAGCTGTCTGAGTATTTAGACATAAAAGCCCAGTTTGACAAAAACGGTCTAATGACGGTTCAGCTGACAAATGGACAGCCACTCTTAATGGACCAGAAGCCGACCGAATTAAAAATGGTCACCAATCCTCTGGACCCAAACACACCTAGCTTAGAAGTTGATTTTGGAACCCACAGAGTGGGTTTGAAATCTTCCGCCTTGGGCGGCAGTGTCGGCGGTCTAATGGATTTTCGTTCTGAATTCAGTGCCTTGGCTGATAGAACGCTGGGCCAAAATGCCATTGCCATTGCAGATGCTATGAACATGCAAAATGGAAAAGGATTGGATGCGAACGGTCGCATGGGAGGAGAACTGTTTGCGATGGGCGATATAAGCATTCATTCAACGCAAGACAACGCCCATAAATTGGATAATATTTCCGTTAAAGTGTCGGCTGGAGAGGCTGCGAAAATCACCAAAGAGACCTTTGAACTCGCTAAAATAAGCGACAGTCAACTTGTCCTTAAACGGTATGATGCCAGCGGTCAGTCATCAGGTCAGTCACTGCTATTTGATCCTACAAACATGACACCTGACGCTCAAGGCTACTACAAAATTGAAGAGCTTGGGTTGGATATTCGTGTCGCCGATATGGCCTTGATTGACAATAATGATGTCTTTCGTTTTACGCCAACGCAAGGCGCGGCGTCTAGCTTGACCATGCAGGCCAAAAATGGCGATGCGCTTGCGTTGAGCGCTCCCGTTGGAGTGGTAACCAACTCGGATAACCTATCTGATGCTAAGATAAGTCTGTCATCTGTTAGTAATACTCGACCAGAGACGTCCGCCTTTGCAAGTAACGGTGAGTTATACCCTAATGCTCCCCACGAGATTTACTTTACTTCACCTAATTCCTATGTGGTAAGAGATAAATTTGGCTTAGAGCTTGCCAATATCAACAATGTGGTGGAATACAGCAACTTGCTTGATCAAGCGGGTTTGGCTGCGGAAGCGGGCTTTGATGTTTCAGTTTCCTCCGTTCCACAAAGGGGAGATTCTTTTTCCATCAGTACAGAAGTGATGGGGCCATCAGATAACTTTAACGGTATCGCTTTGATGGGATTACAAAATCAATCCTTAGTAGAAGGGAAAGCCAGCGTATCAAAAGCGTTTTCTGGTCTCGTATCGCATATTGGCAGTAAAACAGCGGAGGTTTCAGGGCACGCAGAGGCAAGTGAGGTCGTGATGAATGACAGCATTAATCGTCGCGATCGTTTGTCAGCCGTCAGTTTGGATGAAGAAGCCGTTAATTTAATGAGATATCAGCAATCTTACTCTGCGTCTGCGCAGGTGATTTCCGCAGCTCGTACTACGTTTGACACCTTACTTGGAATAACGAGGTAAGTTTATGCGAGTGACAGAAAATTTAATTTATAGTCAGTCCAGTAGGTCGATAAGCCAAGCTAATGAAAAAATGCTGAGCGCACAAGAAAAATTGCTGGCTCAGACTGACATAGTAAAACCGAGCGATAACCCTGTCGGTGCCAGTCAAATACTGATGCATCAAGACAATAATAATCGCCTAAAGCAATACGATGAATCGATCAAAATGGCCAAAAACAATCTTGAATATCAAGAAGTGGCTCTAGAGAGTTTGAATGATTCTTTGGATGATATTCGAACGCTGTTTATTCAAGCGCAAAACGACATTAACTCCCAAGAAGATCTGGATGCCATTGGTCAGGAAGTTGCCATGATAGCAAACTCAATGGCAGAACTCATGAACTCCAGAAGCGCCGATGGCAATTATATTTTTGCTGGTACAGACACCCATAAGCCACCATTTGTATTGAATGGTGAAGGGCGTTACCAGTGGACCGGTAACGAAGGTCAAAAATTCGCACAAATTTCTGAAGACATGAAGGTTGCGGTATCGGATTCAGGGAAGCGTTTATTTCAAGATGTTTGGACAAACAAGGGCTTTTCATCCCAGTTATTTTTGGGTGATGTGTCCTTGACGAGTAAGGTATCGAACCAAGAAAAGTTTAATCAGTTCATGGCGGACAATTATGATCCGGTTAATCCCGCAGACAATGTTTACCGATTAACAACATTGCCAGAAACACAACAAGATGCGGACGTGAATGTAGCGGACATTGTCGATACGTTACTAACGGGATCCAACACTAAAGAAGATCAAGATAGGCGTCGTGGTTTTGATGGTACGCCTGGGGTATTTAAGATTACCAATAGTTTAGGTGAAGAAGTGTCTTCTGGATCATACGTCGCGGGTAAGCCTATTGAATTCGCTGGCATGTCATTTACTTTAGAGGGCGCACCGGGTGCTGAAGTCGGTTTTTCGCTTGATAAGCCAAAACGTGACAATGTATTGAATGAGATAAAAGACACGCTTGCGGTTTTGGGTGATAAATCTTACACCAAAGAAGAGCGGCGCGCTGCTTTTCAAGATGTGACCGTCAGTATTCACAATACACAAAGAAGCATCAGTGAAGGGCGTTCTTCGGTCGGCTCTAGATTAAACACCTTGAGCAGCAGAGAAGACTTTAGTTCGTCTAATCAGTTGTCGAATACCATTGCAAAAGACCGTATTGGTGGACTAGATATTGCTTCCGCTGCT
>CAZBUC010000239.1:220-3909 GCA_964494965.1 uncultured Maribrevibacterium sp. | reverse complement strand
CTCTCCATTCATTAGGCTATTTTCAAGATCAATGATTTTAGCAAGAAAAGGCGCCGACACCGTCCTTAATTCCCTCTTACTATCACTCTCTTTATGATGAGTAATGAACTTACCTTTAGCCGATGCCTCAAAGTTACCTTCAAGAAAGTGGGATTTTACCGCTATATCACTATCCTGTTGCGTATTAAACACGTCATCCTGTCTATTCTTTCTTGACGCTTCTGAAAGCGAAGCACCAATGTATTTCAGGATATTTTTAGGCGTCAGTAACCCTGTTGTTTTTCCATTGACATAAAAAGTACCGTCACCGTGCAAAACAATCACTTTATCAAGATGACTTTCTCTCACCTGTTTATTAGGCTCAACTTCTTTCCTCAGATACTCAACGCTTATAACATTAGCGTTGAACGCGCCAGCAAAGTGACTGCTTTTGGATAAGCAGAACCCGTGACAATGTAGGCCTTTGAGCTGTTCAATAGCACTACGATCCTTTTTCATTACCAATATTTGGTTAAAATGAGCCCGCTCGGTCATTTTAGATTTATCCGCTGCTTCAGATGCGTCAACATCATACGGTATCGAGACAAAAAATCGTGTTCCTACCGACAAGGTCGATTCGTAGTTTATTGTTCCCCCCATCAAAGCCACCAGCTTTTGTGAGATACTTAACCCTAAACCCGTGCCACCATAGATTCTTGATGTACTTTTGTCTGCTTGATGGAAAGCTTCGAAAACATTGCTATTCTTTTGAATCCCAATACCCGAGTCAGCGACTTCAAAGAGTAAATCATCATTGTCCAAACTCACTTTGACATAAACAAATCCGGTTTGAGTAAATTTGACAGCATTACTCACAAGATTAATTAAAATTTGTTGTAGTCGGAAAGAGTCTCCTATAAGCAATGCGGATATAGAGAAATCGCGTACAACGGTAAAACGTAGATTTTTCTTTTTAGCTTCTTCTTCGTTAATCTGATAAACAAATTCCAAGACACTGTCTAAATCATACAAGTCTTTTTCAATGTTAATTTTTCCTGACTCTATTTTTTCAAAATCTAGAATACTGTTGATTATAGATAATAAACTATTAGAGGCCTTTTGAATTTTCCTTGCTTTAGATCGTGTTTCATTAGAAATATCATCAGTAAGAATTAAGTGACTAAAACCAATTATCGCATTCATTGGCGTTCTTATCTCGTGACTCATGGTCGAGACGAATTCCGTTTTAATTTTAAGCGCTTTTTGCGCATAGTCGACAGCTCTTTCGAGCTCGACCGTCATATCTTGTGATTTTTGATAAGAAAGACGCACCACTTTTAACTGTTTAAAAAGTATGTAAATAATAAACATGATAGTGACGGTAAGAACAGCCAAAAGTGTACTTAAAGTCACAAACAAATCAATCGAATCATTTCTATGTTGAACTTTATCCATTGATCGTATGGTTAATATTTCGAAAACAATGTTCTCTGTTCTTTTTAACAAAAGTGAACTCTGTTCAATGAGATCGGATATGGCAGAAATGGAAACAATATCATCATCGTCAAACAGTAAAGGATCCATTCTCTGAAGTTTTTTCTCCATATCAGATAAAAGTGTTTCTGATTCCGGTATTCTGTTAAACAGGATACCAAGTTGACCCTGCTTAATTAAATTTATCCGACTGTAAAGAATATCAAATCGAAGGCGGGCCTCTTCAATTTTGTCTTCATTAATATCATGTTCAAGTAACATGAGCGCATTATTTAACTTAAGCGCTTCTCTGTCTAGCTGATAGGACGCCCATAAGGCATCTTCTTCTGCAGCAGACAAAACAAGCCTTTGGCGCTGAAATAGCTCAGAAAATATGAGTATAGATACCACAAGAAACGCTATTGATATAAATACCAAAGCGTTAACTCTGGAAATAGTCATTTTTGACTTGTCATTAGACCAAGCCTTTCTGAGCCATGTCATTAGTACTTACTCAACTTTAATGGCTTTAATCTGCCAGACAGATCGGTTATGGATAACCTCATTATTTAAACTGGGATTCTGACTAAAAGGGTATAATAAAAATAGCGGGCCTTTATCACGTACCCCCATGGTTTTACCATTCAAACTCATGGCAAGAATGGTGTCATAATCATAGGCATCTTTGACAGGAACACTGGCTGAGTAATCATTCAGCGCTGTAACAGATAAGCTGGAAGATTTTGCACCAACATAATCCAACAATGACTTGAGCAAGGGCCCCTCGTAGGAGTTCACCCCTTCTGTCCAAGGCGTTGCTGTATCAAGCGTCGCCAGGTCTAAATCCAGCAACATTTGACGATCAAATTCAGCCGTATTATTGGCTGTATTCGTGTTGGTTATATTACCGGATACAGTCAAAATGACTTTACCAGAAGGGTTGGGTAACTGAGCTGCTTGCGAAAAGGAAGCAAACACAACACATACGGTACCTAATGCCAAAACTATTTTACTTTTCATGCGCACACCTAATTAAAGAAACGACTTTGTACTTGTAATAAGTACAAGGTTTAATTTTTGCTCCATGCTAAGTTACAAGATAGCCTAATGATTTAAATCAGCAAAGCATAATTTATTGACACTCAATAAACCTGCATTCAAGGCACTGGCTGACCTTGAGAGGCAACCCAAATACGAAACCAATCATCATCACTCATCGGAATGGATAATGCGTCAACCGCAATGGCCAAACGTTCAACCTTTCCTGATCCCATAACAGGACAAATACCAGACGGGTGTCGCAATAACCACGCAACAACAATTTGATCGACAGTACAACTGTTTTGCTGTGCTAACTCACTCAGTACCATTTGAACGCGTTTTGCTTTTTCACTGGAGCCTGAGAACAATTCACCACCCGCAAAAGGCGACCAAGCCATGGGGGTTACAGCATGTTGTTGTAAATGGTCTAAGGTGCCATCCTCAAAATGTTGCAACGCCAATGGTGATAATTCCACCTGATTCACAATCAAAGGCGCATCAAGACGAGACTGCAATAAGTCAAATTGATGGGTTGTAAAATTTGACACACCAAAGTGCTTAACCTTACCAAGCGTAAATAACAAATCAAACGCCTGTGCGACCTCGTCTGCATCCATCAACGGGCTTGGGCGATGCAAGAGTAACGTATCAATATACTCACACTGCAAATTAGCAAGAGAGCGATCAACACTGGCTAGAATATGCTCAGCACGATAATCATAACGATGAACCTGTATGTCAGGACGATTCTCTGATGGCAGCAATATTCCGCATTTTGTGACAATCTCCATTTTGTCCCGTAAAGCGGGCTTATGTCTTAACGCCTCACCAAATAATGCTTCGCATTGATACCCACCATAAATATCCGCGTGGTCTAATGTCGTTACCCCCAAATCTAGACAAGCCTCAATAAAGCCAAGTGTTTCAGAAGACGTCATGTTCCATTCTTGCAGGCGCCAAAAACCTTGGGCAATACGTGACCCTTCAAATCCAAGGGGATGATATTGGTGTCTCATACACTGTTTCCTATACGTCATTATTTTATTAACCAACATTCTAAAGAGACTTTGTTGTAAAAAACAGCACACGGAGTGAATTTGCAGAACTGACAGGAAACGCCTTCGAAGGTATACTAGTGGGCATTCAAGACTGACCTCTTCAAAAGTCTTGTCAGAATAGGAAATCAACGTTTTGGT
>CAZBUC010000239.1:0-210 GCA_964494965.1 uncultured Maribrevibacterium sp. | reverse complement strand
TAAAAAGAGTGACGCGACCACCTAACACGGACAATTTTTGGGCAATACCGAACACTTATAATTTACTCGCAGCAACACACTCAAACATACAACAGAAACACACTGTGATGGACTTAATAATGAATTCAATAACACTCGGCCCGCTTTCCAACGCCAATGGAGAGATCCAAATCCCAGGTTCTAAAAGCCTTTCAAACCGTATCTTATTAC
>CAZBUC010000238.1:0-3913 GCA_964494965.1 uncultured Maribrevibacterium sp. | reverse complement strand
GTGGCAAACGCATTTGTTACCCCTATCATTATGGCCCTAAGTAACAAATGGAAGCACATTTTAATTGGCCAACTAATGTTTACCCTAGCCACAAGCGGCTTAAGTTTGTGGCTTGTATGGCCTACAGGTAGCTTGTATTAATAGACCAGAAGAGACGATTTTTAGGGGGGAGTTACCCCCTAAAAATTGAACGTGAAGATTGCCACAGAGGCAAAATAATCGCAGCTATAAGGCAATTCACTACACCGAAGGAGAGTAAATAAGAAACCTCTATTTGGTTCAAATCTAGATGCAAACTCACAAACACAGCGTTAGGAAAAACAATAAACAACCAAGTGCCCATCACAAGAAAAAAGCGACCGACACCAGACAAGCCCTTAGCTTTTACCAACAACCAAGCGGTAAACATTAAATACGCAATAACAGAAAGGGGGAAAACCGTCATAACAGCGATAGAAGGTATGTTTGCTCCCTGCTCTGATGACAAACGCCCCAAAAACGCAATTGGCGTAGACGCATACCAGAGCACACCCACCAACATCTGAAGGACAAAAGCGAACACAACAGCCTTATAATTTATTTTGTACACACCTACCTCAACTATTCATTGAATCCAATTGGCTATGGGTTTTTATTGACCTGACAAAGCTGCTTAACAAGCGTTCGCAACTTAGAGCGCCAAGGGCGTTGTTTTATACCAAAATGATTAAACACCCTACGGCATGACAATGATTGGCGCTTCATGATGGTGATATCATCGATTTGTCGAAATGAATCCGTAATCACTTCCACATCTACTTGCTCTTTCGGATTAAATTGGCTGGATGTAGCCACAATCGCTTCCACCAAACCAATCCAACTAATTTCTTCTGCGCAACAGTAGTGATAAATACCCTTATTCTGAGAGCCGTAATGCCCTTGATTCACCATGGATAACACCACACGACTTAAATCAGACACGGGAGTTGGACTGCCAATCAAATCATCCTTATAAGCAAGATTAACGCCGTCCTGGATCAAACCCAGCGTTCTGCAAACAAAATCGTCCCCTTTTCCACTAAAAAGCCAGCCAGTTCGCAGCACAATATTGTCAGGATTACTCAGCACTATGGATTCTGTTTTAACCAAAGCTAATGCGTAGGGATCAGTACTGTCTGGAATATCTGTTTCCGCATAAGGTGCATCCTTACTGCCAGAAAACACTCTCGCACTGCTGATCATAATCAGAGGTTTGCCCGTCTGTTCACTTAAATACTCTAGCGTTGATTGAAACTTGCCATAGTTGTCTTGAAGGGCAAGTCGTAGACTCAAGGCATCAATCACCACATCGTACTTTATAGCCTCCAACTGAGGCAGCTGATTCCTATCAAGCAGCATAGATTCATCAGGGCAAACCCATTCAAACCCAACTTTGCCCTCAGAAAATGACAACAGAGACGAGCCGACTTCGGTGTTGCTCCCCAGCAATAAAATACGAATAGGAGCATTGATATCTTGTGAATTGTTCAAAGTAAATCCTCATTCCACTTAGGAAAAACACTTAGTAGGTTTTCATAGGCCTGACGTGTGACCTGATCGACACTTTCTTCTCTTATATTGGCGATGTGCTGCACAATACAAGGAAGAGACAAGGGAGTATTGGTCTGCCCCTGAAAACCACTGATTGGCATATCAGGTGAATCCGTCTCAAGCACATAGTCTTTAACGTCTAAAGACGCCAGTACGCGATGCGCTTTTTTGGCCCGAGAATACGTCACAGTACCGCCAATGCCCAACACAAAACCCAGCCCGGTGAATCGTTTGGCTTGTTCAAGGCTGCCATTAAAAGCATGAACAATACCCCCCCTATCAAAACCTACTTGCCGTAAGCACTTTAATACCAAATCATAACTCTTTCTTGCGTGCAATATAACAGGCAATCGTAACAACTTAGCCACACTAAGCTGGCGCAATAAATACTCCCACTGAATATCCATATCAACGGCTCCCGGCCAACAATCCAGACCGATTTCACCGACCGCCATAACACGTTCCGTGTCACACTGTTCAGCGAGCCGATCTATCTGCTCCAAAGTGGCTTCTCGCAAAAAATAAGGATGCAAACCATACGCAACGCGCCAAGTCGGATAACGCTTAACCAAATGATTAATCTTCCCCCAACTCTCGAACCGTGTGGCAGGCACCAAAAAGCCCGACACACCCTGCTCGGCACATCGAACCATTAGTTCATCACGCTGGCCATCGAAAACGGCTAAGTCAAGATGGCAGTGACTATCAATCAACATAGAAAAAACATACGCTTATGCTTCATTCGACAACATCGCCCTAAAACGACATCACAATGTACCTTACAAACCAACATCACAACTTACCTTAAAAACAAAAAAAGCCGTGCAAACGCACAGCTTTTTTGTGAACGAGTCTTTGTATACTAGAGAGACGGGCCTGCCTTGACAATACTCTCTGACACAGAATCAAACTTCTTGAAGTTTTCAACAAACTGAGTGATTAAGTTTTTGGCTTGAGCTTGGTAAGCCGCTTGGTCAGACCATGTTTTACGCGGATTCAACAACACAGTATCAACACCAGGCACCTGTGTTGGCACATCTAAGTTCACATCATCTAAATGTTCTGTCTCAGCGTCAATAAGGGCACCAGACTGTATAGCCGCAATCACAGCACGCGTCGTTGGAATACTGAATCGCTTGCCGCCTTGACCATGTGCACCGCCAGTCCATCCAGTGTTAACCAGATACACCTTGCTGCCGAATTCTTCAATACGCTTAATCAATAGATCCGCGTAAACATCAGCTGAACGCGGGAAGAAAGGCGCACCGAAACAGGTAGAGAACGTCGATTTAATACCCGTTCCAGCGCCCATCTCAGTTGAACCAACCAAAGCGGTGTAACCACTCAAGAAATGGTAAGCAGCGGCTTCTTTTGACAAAATCGATACCGGAGGCAACACTCCTGTTAAATCGCACGTCAAAAAGATAATCGCGTTTGGCTCTCCAGCGCGGTTATCCGCTGCACGTTTTTCAATATGCTCACGAGGGTACCCAGCACGACCGTTTTGAGTCAGTGAAGTATCCGTGTAGTCTGCAACACGAGTATTCGCATCTAACACGACGTTTTCAACAATGGTACCAAACTTGATCGCATCCCAAATGATAGGCTCGTTCTTCTGAGACAAATCGATAGTTTTAGCGTAACAACCACCTTCTATGTTGAACACAGTATCTTTACCCCAACCGTGCTCATCATCGCCAATCAGGAAACGCTCTGGATCAGCCGATAGGGTCGTTTTACCTGTCCCTGACAAACCAAAGAATAAGGTGACGTCACCTTCTGTACCCACGTTCGCAGCACAATGCATCGGCAACACGTCATGAGCGGGTAATAAATAGTTTTGCACAGAGAACATGGCTTTTTTCATTTCACCAGCGTAGCGCATACCCGCGATAAGTACTTTACGCTCAGCAAAGTTTAGAATCACACAGCCATCTGAGTTAGTGCCATCACGATCGGGCTCACACACAAAATCTGGTGCATTCAAAATCTGCCATTCAGACTTATCTGTTGGATTATATACATCGGGACGAATGAATAAATTACGACCAAACAAATGATGCCATGCCGTCTCAGTACGCATCACAACAGGCAAATAGTATTCGTCGCCCGCCCCCACATGAATGTGAGAAACATAAGACTCTTTGCCATTAAGATAAGCAGATACACGGTCCCACAACGGTGCAAACTTTTCTTCTGGGAAGGGGCGATTTACCGGCCCCCAATGAATACTGTCTTTGCTAGACGCCTCCTCCACAATGAAGCGATCCATAGGTGAGCGTCCGGTGCGAGCTCCTGTTTCAACGACTAAAGCGCCATTGTCTGCAAGAACACCTTCGCCGTT